>JAOUPW010000122.1 GCA_029879665.1 Rhodospirillales bacterium
AGGCCGACCCATGATCGAAGAGATGAACATCCAACTGGAGAATTCCTGATGGCCGGCCGCGTCATGTTCTATGTGCAGCATCTGCTTGGCATCGGTCATGTGAAACGCGGCGCTGTCGTCGCCCGCGCCATGGTTGACGCCGGGCTCGAAGTAACGGTGGTTCTCGGCGGGCGACCGGTTGCCATTGCTGATTACGGCGCCGCGTCCCTTCTTCATTTACCCTCGGCCATCGCTAAGGATGAAACTTTTCGTGTTCTTCTCGATGAAAACGACATTCCCATCGACGACGCCTGGAAAGCGGAACGAAAGAAAAGGTTATTCGCGGCCTACGACAAGATTAAACCCGATGTGTTATTGTTCGAACTGTTTCCTTTCGGCCGCCGGCAGTTCAGATTTGAACTTGTTCCCCTGCTCGAAGCCATTCATGCGCAAGCGGAAAGGCCAAGAATCGTGTCTTCCGTCCGTGATGTCCTGGTCCAGAAATTCAAGGAAAAAAGCAACCAAGAAATGATCGCCATGGCGACGGATTACTTCGACACCATCCTGGTGCATGGCGACCCCAGCTTGATTCCTTTCGAAGCGACCTTCCCACTGATCGAATCCATCCGCGACCGCGTACGCTACACCGGATACGTCGCCGATTCCGGAACCGGAATCCAGCCGACCGGGGATGGCAAGGGCGAAGTGATCGTTTCCATCGGCGGCGGCGCCATGGGCGAAGACCTGTTGCGCACGGCCTTGGCGGCCCGGCCCCTGTCACGATTATCAGACAAGACCTGGCGATTGCTGGTCGGCCCCAATCTGTCGGACGCGATCCTGGATTCGCTGGTCAAGGCGGCGCCCATTGGGGTCATCGTCGAACGGGCACGCCCCGATTTTCCCATCCTCCTCAGAAATTGCCTCCTCTCCATTTCCCAGGGGGGATACAATACCTTGATGGATATCCTTCAGGCCCGTGCCAGGGCCGTAATCGTCCCCTTTTCCGCAGCGGAAGAAAGCGAACAGACCTTCCGCACCCGGCATTTGGTGGACCGGGGGCTGGTGCACATGGTCGAAACCCCGGACCTGAACCCGGAACGCCTGGCGCAAGCCGTAAATAATGCCGCCGCCTCGGAAGCAGGAGTTGCTGAAGGTATCGATTTTTCGGGCGCCGAAACAACCGCCGGAATCATTTCGGCTCTCGCCGGGGTTGAAGCGCGGGGCGTAACCAAATAAAAATAATCAATAAAGGGAGATACCACTCAGTGGCTCAGTGGCGCGACCTCAACATCGAACTGGACGCTTGGAGTGATTGCGGTCGCACCGCTTCGCTCTGGTGGCGGGACGACGATGCCTGCGAGGCTACTCCGGCGCTGGAAAAACTTCTTTCCATCAGCGATCTCACGGGCACACCTATCGCCCTCGCCGTAATCCCGGAAGGATCGGGCGCCGGCTTGCGTCAACGGCTTGCCGGACAGAAACACATATCGGTTCTTCAACACGGATTCGCCCATGTCAACCATGCGCCGGTGGGACACAAAAAAGCGGAATTCGGCCCTCACCGGACGATTGAAATCATGGAATCGGATCTTGCCGGCGGCAAGGATTTACTAAGCGACTTCGAATACACCTTCCCCGCCTTTGTTCCGCCGTGGAACAACATCGACGAATCCCTGCTCGCCCGCCTTTCCGGTATTGGGCTTAAGGCGGTTTCAACCTATTTGCCTCGCAACAGTTCTGAACCGGTGCCAGGACTCAGGCGTACAAATGCCCATGTCGATATTATCAATTGGCGCGGCAACCGGGGCTTCATTGGGGATGAGTCAGCTTTGGAAATGATCACCGGCCACCTCAGGTCAAGGCGAATCGGCGGGGTTGATCCGGAAGAACCGACCGGCCTTTTGACCCACCACCTGGTTCATGACGAAGCCTGCTGGCGCTTCATCGAAGACTTGCTGCAAAATACGATAAGCCATGATGCCGTCCGCTGGATCGGTGCCGAGGAGGCGTTTCTGCAGTGAGCACCCATACCTATCCCCTCAATGCCATTCTCGGTGATTATGCTCGCGCCGGCGCCGGCCTTGTTCTAACAGGCACGCCGCTTTTCCTGCCGGAGCCGCTGTCCCCCTGGGTCTTCGTCGTGTTCATGGGGCTGTTTATTGTTTTCCTGTTTTATGGAATCCGTGCCACCCTTCGCCACATACGCCGGATTTCGGTTAATGAACATGGCATTTCCACGACGCCGATCGCAGGACGGGAACTTAAATGGACGGACCTTGAACGGGTCAAGCTTTCTTATTATTCCACCCGACGGGACAATTCCGGAGGGTGGCTTCAATTAAACCTAACGGACGGTCACGCAAGCATGAACATCGAGTCCAATATTAACGGGTTTCCGGAGATTGCCGGCAAGGCCGCACGGGTTGCCACGGGGAAAAATCTTCCCCTTGATGCCGCAACCATCGAGAATTTTTCCATTCTTGGAATTTCTCTCGAAAGTATTCCGGCACACGGTGGGCAGTCATAATGGATTTATTGACCGTCAATAATCTCAAGGTTGATTTTAAAACTCAGGCCGGCACCCTTCAGGCCGTCAACGGCATCTCTTTTCGGGTCCGCGCCGGATCCACGGTTGCCCTGGTCGGCGAATCCGGCTCCGGCAAATCCGTCACCGCCCAAGCCATCATGGGAATCCTTCCCAACAATGCGACCATCACCGGCGGCGAAATTCTGTTTGCCGATCCAACCCGCAGACAAACCGCGCCACCGGTGGAAAGACGTGCGAAGGCGGCTGATCTGGCGAAATTCAACCCCAACGGAAGGGGGTTCAGAAATATCCGTGGCGACCGCATGTCCATGATCTTTCAGGAACCGATGACCTCGCTGTCGCCGCTTCACACCATTGGCGATCAGATCGGCGAGGTTCTCTGCCTTCACCGGCAGATGGGACTCAAGGAAGCTAAGGACATCACCGTCCGCATGCTCAAGATGGTCGGCTTTCCCGATCCCGTCCGGGCCTTTAGCACGTATCCGTTTGAATTGTCCGGAGGGCTCCGCCAACGGGCGATGATTGCCATGGCGCTTGTCTGCCATCCTTCGCTGCTGATCGCGGATGAACCCAGCACGGCACTTGACGTTACCATCCAGGCCCAAATCCTGAAGCTGATACGGGATTTGCAGATGGAAATCGGCATGGCTGTCCTGATCATTACCCACGATCTTGGGGTGGTGGCGAATGTCGCCGAAGAAGTGGTGGTCGCCTACCACGGCCGGGTCGTCGAAAGCGGAACCATTGACGATATTTTCAAAAATGCCTCCCATCCATACCTGAAAGCGCTTTTGAACGCGGTGCCTCATTTTGACATGAAAAACGGTGAACGCCTTGTTCCCATCCGGGAAGTGGAACACCGGACCGGACACCTGTTGAGCGCCAAGCCCGAGTGGCCGGCAACGGCGGATGTATTCCCCTTGCTGGATGTCCGAAATATTTCCAAGAATTTTTCGATTCGCAAGAAGAGCGGATTTATCTCAAGCAACATCAAGGAACCCGTTCGCGCCGTAGACAACGTAAGCTTTCAGATCAAACGGGGCGAATGTCTGGGGCTGGTGGGTGAATCGGGATGCGGCAAGACTACCATCAGTAAAATCATCATGCGCGCCATGGATTCGGATGAAGGTAAAATCCTGTTCAACGATCAAGGCCGATTGGTTAATCTTCTCGATCAGTCCGATAAAGAAATGATCCCCTTGCGCCGTAAGATTCAATATATATTCCAGGATCCTTTCGGATCTTTGAATCCGCGCATGACGGTTTTCGATATCCTGAGCGAACCCCTGATCATTCATAATACCGGCGATGCCGCCTATCGCCGCCAGATCATCAAGGAACTGATGGAACTGGTCGGCCTCGATCCCCGTTTCCTCAACCGTTATCCGCATAGTTTTTCAGGGGGGCAACGTCAACGCATCGGCATCGCACGGGCGCTGGCCTTGAAACCGGACCTTCTCATCTGCGACGAACCGGTTTCCGCCCTGGATGTTTCGGTTCAAGCCCAGATTTTAAACCTTCTCAAGGACCTACAGAAAGATCTGGGACTTACATATCTGTTCATATCCCATAATTTGGCCGTGGTGGATTACGTTTCCGATCGGATTGCGGTGATGTGCGCCGGCAAGCTGGTTGAGGTCGCGGCCCGGGAAACCCTGTTCCATAACCCCGTTCACCCGTATACCAAGGCGTTGCTTTCGGCGGTTCCTTTTCCCGATCCGCGACGCAAACTGAATTTTTCCGCTTTGATGGAAGGCCGCGCTTCCGATCCCGGCGCCTGGCCCCATCCTTTCAAGCAGTCTGACGGAAACAGCCTTTCACTGATAGATGTCGGCGGCGGCCATTTGGTTCGCGCCCATGACCATCCAGGATAACCTTCCCGGACAAAGGAATCGATTATGATACTGTTTTTTCGGCAACTTGTTCTCGCGGCACTGATTTTTGCCGCGACGCCCTTCGCGGCCGGAGCATACGTCGAAACACCATTTTTTAATGAATTGGTTGTGCAGGGCCGGCTTCCGGCGGTGGACGCCCGCCTACCGGAAACGCCTTCCGTCGTCGCCTTGAACGGTCCGGGGCTGCAACCGGGAATTCATGGCGGCCAGCTTCGAATCCTGATGGGCGGGTCGAAAGATACCCGCATGATGATCGTCTATGGATACGCACGGCTGGTCGGATATGATCATGATTTCAACCTTACACCCGATATCCTGGAAGACGTGGAGATCAAGGAAGGGCGTATCTTCACGCTCAAAATAAGAAAAGGACATCGCTGGTCCGATGGCAACCCATTCACGTCCGAAGACTTCCGTTATTACTGGGAAGACGTGGTGATGAACAAGGAGATGTCTCCAACCGGCGCCCCTCGACTAATGATGATCGATGGGGATGTACCAACCTTTGAAGTGATTGATAAATACACGGTCCGTTATTCCTGGCCCAAACCCAATCCTTTTTTTCTACCCCTGCTGGCCGGCGCCAGTCCTCTTTTCATCTATCGTCCGTCCCATTACCTGAAACAGTTTCACGCCCAGTATGTCAACAAGGAGGAGCTGGATAAGAAAGTCAAAGCCAATCGCCAGCGAAATTGGGTTTCGCTTCAATTGCGCATGGGACGTCAATATAAAAACACCAATCCCGATCTGCCGACCCTTCAACCGTGGGTGCTTCAAACCAAGCCGCCATCGGATCGTTTTGTGTTTACCCGAAACCCCTACTACCACCGGGTTGATGAAAAAGGGCTTCAGTTGCCCTATCTCGACCGGGTTGTCATGACCATCGCCAGCTCGAAACTTATCCCGGCCAAAACCGGAACCGGCGAATCGGATATTCAGGCGCGGAACATCCAATTCAACAACTACACGTTCCTGAAACAGGGTGAAAAAAGAAACAACTTCAAAGTCCGCCTTTGGCAATCGGCCAAGGGAGCGCAGATGGCGATTTATCCCAACCTGAATACGACCGATCCCGTCTGGCGGAAACTGTTCCGAACGACGGAATTCCGCCGCGCGCTTTCGATTGCCATCGACAGGAACGAAATCAACCAAGTCATCTATTTCGGCTTGGCGGAGGGCGGCAACAACACCATCCTCCGCAATAGCAAGCTGTTCCGTCAGGAATACGCGGACAAATGGGCGAAATTCGACATCAAGAAGGCCAACCAGATACTCGATGGCCTGGGCCTCACAAAATGGGACAGCCGCAAAATCAGGATTCTGCCCGATGGCCGCCCCATGGAGATCACCGTTGAGACCGCCGGCGAAGACAGCGAGCAAGCGGACGTCCTGGAATTGATCCGCGACAGCTGGGCCAGGATCGGCATTAAACTGCACACCAAACTTCTGCAACGCGAGGTCTTCCGCAACCGGGTCTTTGCCGGATCTACCCTGATTTCGGTCTGGTTCGGACTTGAAAACGGCGTACCCGCACCGGAAACAAGCCCTCACGAACTGGCCCCCACATCTCAGAATCAGCTTCAATGGCCGAAATGGGGACAGTTCTTCGAAACCAAAGGCATGTCCGGAGAAAAGATCGGCATTAAAGAAGCCAGGGAGTTGATGGACCTGAACAATCAGTGGATCAACTCCAGCGACCGACAAGAAAAAACGGCCATCTGGCACAAGATGCTTGCCATCCACGCCGATCAGGTTTTTACCATCGGCCTGATACGGGGCGTTCCCCAACCGGTGGTCGTCAACAACAACCTTCGCAACGTTCCCGAAAAAGGGATATACAACTGGGACCCTGGCGCACACTTGGGCGTGCACCGACCTGATACCTTCTGGTTTGAAAACAAGTAAGGGCGCGAAAGAATAAAATGTTTAACTACCTGTCGCGCCGTTTACTGTCCATGGCCCTGACGCTTCTGACCATCAGCGTTCTGGTTTTCG
>JAOUPW010000123.1 GCA_029879665.1 Rhodospirillales bacterium
TATGCCTCACTGTCTCTGTGGTTCAATTCCAGGAAAAAACCACAAAGACTGAAGAGAAAAAAGTTATCTATAGCAAACCCCGTGCGGATCGATCCGATCCGCGACGACGTATTTGCGTTAAAACAATAAGATAGAGTATTTCCGCTGATTCTGATCAAACCAGAAATGCTCTAGCAAATCGCCAAATCAATCGAAAAGAGAGTCGATGTCGTCCTGATTGACGCCCTGGTCCTTCATCTGCGGGCCGTGCAGCAGAGCTTCGTCTTCCGTTTTTTCTTCTTTTTTGATTTCGACACTCTTGAATTCCTCGGCGCCCCAGATATCGATCATGGTGCCGATCCGGTCTTCAAGGTACTTGATCGTTTTGATGACCTTGGTAATCCGCTGACCGGAGAGATCCTGGAAGTTACAGGCTTCCATAATCTTAATGGTGAAGCGGCTCATTTCATCAAGCAGGTCCAGATTAACCTGATCGCCGCCGACTGCCGACAGTTTCATTATGCGGTCTTCAATCCCCTCCGCGGCATCCAGAATGGCATTGGTCGCTTCTTCGGTGGATTCGACAATGGCGTCCAGTTCCAGGGTCGCCGTCGTCAGCCGGTCTTCATCGACTTCCGAGTTCGGCAAGCGGACGGAAGCGATTTCCACTTTTGTTTTTTCGATACTTTCGCGAAGCTCGAACAACTGCCCCTGAAGAACGTTCAACTCCGGCGCCTGATCCGGGGAATCTTCAAGTTCCGGCGCAGTCTGCGACAGGGATTGGGTGAGTATCGACTTCAGGTCCTCGATGGCTGCGAGAACTTCCTTGGTATTTAACGCCTCGGCGTGGTCGTGGCCGTGTGCGCCTTCCAGCGTCCCGCCGTGTTTCTTAATCAGGGCCCGCTCCGCCGCGAACAGTTTCCGTTCTGTTACTTTTGACATTGATTAGCGCCTATTCCGTGGAAAATCCCGGCCAACATTACCCGACAAGAAACTAATAAAATCCTACGTTTCAGGTGGATAAGAATCATATAAGGAGCGTTGGCTTGAAATGCGAGATTTTAAGGCGATTTCCGGTCTGAGGGGGACCTAAATTCCGTCTTCGCGGCCTAGAACGGCCATTAATTCCCGCCATTCCCGCTTGCTGAGGCCGCTTTTTTCCTGATCCACCGACTGCCCCGCCAGCAACGCCTTGACCACCTCGAACCCCTTGGCGGAAAGCGAAACGTTGCCGATCCGGTAATTCTTGAATGCTTCGTAGGTAAGCGGAACCCAACGCTTCAGGGTTTCGACCATAACATCAGCATAAACCCGGATTTCATACTGGGCATGGGAATCGGCGCGTAAGGAGAGAAAGTGCATCAGGTTATGCAGATCGATTTTCCAATACCACTGAGTGTACATATTCAGGGTCAGGTTCATGCGCGCCAGTTCCCGGGCAAGGCCGCTCCGGCTTTCATCAAGCGGCGCGCCGTCCGCGTCCTCGTTGAGCATTTCCTCGTAGTGGGAATAACAGGTTTCCGCGTCCTCGCGCAGCAGGGCCAGCACATGGGCGGCTTCCTCCCCCTCCAGCACATCACCCCGTCCCTGCCGGTTAGATGCGGACTGGGCCGCCAGTTGATCAGGCTCGGGAATATAATATTCCTTGTCCATGATCGAGTAGCGCGCTGAATATTCGTTAACATTGGCGGTACGGTGGCGAATCCATTGGCGGGCGACGAAAATAGGCAGTTTGATGTGGTACTTGATTTCGCACATCTCGAACGGCGTCGTGTGCCGTTGCCGGATCAGGTAGTTGATCAGGCCGGCATCGTTCTGGACCTGTTTGGTGCCTTTGCCGTAGGACACCCGCGCCGCCTGAACGACAGCGGAATCATCGCCCATATAATCGATCACCCGAACAAAGCCGTGATCGAGGACGGGAATCGGCTGATAGAGGATTTCTTCCAGGTCGGGAGCGGTGGCTCGGCGGGTCTCGGAGCGCTGGGCTCGGACGGCCTCGATTTCGGCCTGCTGCTCTGGCGTCAGTTTCATGTAATTCAGGCCCTTTCACGAATCTTGACCCTACTTTACCCGGTCGCACGCAAGCGTCAAACCCTGTCTGCCCGGGATATTTCGCTCCCGGCCACCCCCCCTTTGCAAAACCCCGGTGGCGCATTATATTAGTGGTGCCGGTTTACCGGCTATGGCGATAAACGCTATGTGGAATAAACGTTACGGACCCGGGGGCAGTGCCCGGCGCCTCCACCATTTCCTTTCGCCGCATACCGAGCCGTGCGGCATCTCAATGGGGGCGAAACAGGATCGACGTGCGCAGTAAAGACATAGTTTTCTCCCGGCATGGTACCGCCGTTATCGGACCAAAATCTCAAATGCCAACGATAACAAGGCATTTGCTGTAGCGGCCTAAGGTCGTTACAACGGGGTTCGGGGGGCACCTGGCAACAGAAGCCCCCCACTCGCCCAGGGACCACAATCCCGGAAAAGGATAAGCCCGGACATTGATAATGAGTAAAAACCCCCTGCCCTATGAAGTCTGGGTCGAAGAATCGCTACGTAACGTTATCCACCAGGCCCTAAGTTACGTTTCCGGCGCGGGACTTCCCGGCGATCATCATTTCTTCATTACCTTCAGAACCGATGCCGAAGACGTTAACATCCCCGCACGCCTTCACGCCGAGCATCCAAGCGAAATGACGATTGTGCTCCAGCACCAGTTTTCCGACCTCAAGGTGGACGAACGGGCATTTTCCGTAACCCTCAGTTTCGGCGGCAAGCCGGAAACCCTTTACGTGCCATTTTCTTCCATCGTGTCCTTCGCCGACCCGACGGTGAATTTCGGACTGCAATTAAAAATATCGGAGACTTCACAGGACACGGAAGACGAAAAGGCTTCCGGCACGGAAAAGAAATCATCCACCGCTGAAATCCATGACATGGACATTGAAGGCCCCGGCGCCCCCGCCAAGGGTAACGGCAAGGACGGGTCCGGCAAAAAAACCGGAATCGCAGCAGAATCCAAATCGGCCCCCAAATCCGGCGAAGTCATCACCCTGGACACGTTTCGTAAAAAATAAGCCCGCAACCCCTGGGCGGCGTAATATTATTTCCACAGGGAAATTCCATACCGGAAGGAACAGGACATGAGCAAATTCGTCCATCACGAGATGTTTCCACTGGGCGAAGACCGGACCCCATATCGTTTGCTGACCACAGATTATGTCGGCACCGCCCATTTCGAAGGCCGCCAGATTCTGAAAGTCGATCCCGCGGCGTTGACCCTGCTTGCGGCGGAAGCCTTTCGCGACACCTCGCATCTGCTCAGGCCCGGGCACCTGGAACAGCTTCGCGCCATTCTTGATGATCCGGAAGCCTCAGGGAACGACAAGTTCGTCGCCCTCGATTTACTCAAGAACGCGAATATTTCGGCCGGTGGCATCCTGCCCATGTGCCAGGACACCGGCACCGCCCTGATCATGGCCAAGAAAGGCCAGCAGGTGTGGACCGGCGGCGAAGACGAAGCCGCCCTGGCCGAAGGAGTTCTCAAGACTTACGCAGAAAGTAACCTGCGTTACAGCCAGGTCGCGCCGCTGGACATGTTCAACGAGGCCGACACCGGCAACAACCTGCCGGCGCAGATCGAGATCTATGCCGACGACGGCGATGCCTATAAATTCCTGTTTATCGCCAAGGGCGGCGGATCGGCCAACAAGGCGTTTCTCTACCAACAGACCAAGGCGCTGCTCAATCCCGACAGCTTGATGAAATTCCTGGATGAGAAATTGCGCACGCTGGGCACGGCGGCGTGCCCGCCTTACCACCTGGCGATTGTCATCGGCGGCACCTCGGCGGAATTGACGATGAAAACGGCGAAGCTGGCCTCAACCAAGTATCTCGATACCCTGCCCGAACGGGGCAACCAATACGGCCAGGCGTTTCGCGACCGGGAGTTTGAAGCGCGGGTTTTGAAGCTGACCCAGGATATGGGCATCGGCGCCCAATTCGGCGGCAAGTATTTCTGCCATGACGTGCGCGTCATCCGCCTGCCCCGCCACGGGGCCTCGTGCCCGGTGGCGATTTCGGTGTCGTGTTCCGCCGATCGTCAGATTCTGGGCAAGATCACCGCCGACGGCGTCTTCCTGGAACAACTGGAAACCAACCCCGCCAAATACCTGCCGGAGATTACGACCGAAGCTCTTAATGACCAGGTCGTCAAAATCGACCTCAACCGGCCCATGGCTGAAATCCTGAAGACCCTGGGCGAGTACCCGGTGAAAACCCGGCTATCGCTGACCGGTTCCCTGGTGGTGGCCCGCGACATCGCCCATGCCAAGCTCAAGGAACACCTGAAAACGACCGGCGAGTTACCGCAATATTTCAAGGATCACGCCGTCTATTACGCCGGCCCGGCGAAAACGCCGGAAGGTTACGCCTCCGGCTCGTTCGGGCCGACCACGGCGGGGCGCATGGATTCCTACGTCGACACCTTTCAAAAAGCCGGCGGCAGCATGGTCATGCTGGCCAAGGGCAATCGCTCCAAATCCGTTACCGAAGCCTGCAAGGCCAACGGCGGCTTTTACTTAGGTTCTATTGGCGGACCGGCGGCGCGCTTGGCGCTCGACTGCATCAAAAAAGTGGAGTGCCTGGAATATCCGGAGCTGGGCATGGAGGCGATCTGGAAAATCGAGGTTGTGGATTTCCCCGCCTTCATCATCGTCGATGACAAGGGCAACGACTTCTTCGCCGAATTCCTGGCGCCGATCCACAACGGTTAAGGGATATGGCGGAGGGGCCCCTTCTTCCTGACCTTCTGTACGACGGCCCCGCCGACGCCGCCCTGACCATCGCCCTGGCCCACGGCGCCGGCGCACCCATGGACACGCCTTTCATGGATGCCTTTGCCCAAGGTTTGGCTGGGCACGGGTTTCGTGTCGCCCGGTTCGAATTTCCCTACATGGCCCAGCGCCGCACGGGCGGCAACAAGCGCCCGCCTAATCCGGCCAAAATCCTTAACGAAACCTGGCAGG
Source organism: Rhodospirillales bacterium (assembly GCA_029879665.1). Taxonomy (GTDB): domain Bacteria; phylum Pseudomonadota; class Alphaproteobacteria; order Rhodospirillales; family JAOUPW01; genus JAOUPW01. Next base: position 5,007 of record JAOUPW010000123.1, read on the forward strand.
CGGTGATTGATCAACTTGGACCGGACAGCCTGATTATCGGCGGCAAGTCCATGGGCGGGCGATATGCCTCGATGATCGCCGATAAGGCCGGGGTCAAGGGGCTGGTCTGCCTGGGCTATCCGTTTCACCCTCCGGGCAAGCCGGACAACACCCGCATCGATCATCTGCGCCGTTTGAAGACCCCGGCGCTGATCCTGCAGGGCACGCGGGACAGCCTGGGCGCGCGGGAGGAAGTTTCCGCCTATCCCCTGGACCCCGCTATCCGCGTTCACTGGCTGGAAGACGGCGACCACGGGTTCAAGCCGCGCAAGAAATCCGGGCGCACGGAAGCGCAGAACTGGGACGAAGCGATCGAGACTTTCGCCGCCTTCGCGGGGGGCCTGTGATGCCGGTCGAATTTTCCGTTCTCGGCGCCTTCGTGGTGGCCGCGGGCGCTTTGGTCCTTTCTCCCGGACCGGATACCATTCTGATCCTGCGTTATACCTTGGATTCGGGGCAAAGGACCGGACTGGCCACCGTCGCCGGCGTTCAGGTCGGGCTGATCCTGCATACCCTGCTGGCGGTGGCGGGGATCTCTTTGGTCATCGCGTCCTCGCCGGTATTGTTTCGGGCGGTGGCCGTGGCGGGGGCCGCCTATCTGGCTTGGCTCGGATTGCAAAGTTTCCGCGCGCGCGGGCCTTTGCGGCTGGACGGCGGCGGAACCCCGGTAACCGCCGCCCGCGCCTTTCGCCACGCCGTGTTGTGCAATCTGCTCAACCCCAAGGTGATACTTCTGTTCCTGGCGCTCTTTCCCAACTTCGTCGACACCGGACGCGATGATGTCACGGCGCAGCTTCTGACCCTGGCCGCAACCCTGATCTTCATTAATGTGCTGTGGCAAACGCCGCTGGCGTGGGCGGGCGATGTGGCGCGCCGCTGGCTGGCGCGGCCGGGCATCCTGCGGGCGGTCCAGCGCGCAACCGGCGCGATCCTGTTGTTCTTTGCCGCTACGATGCTGATTGAACATTTACTTTAAACGTTATCGGAACGGACCCATGATTGAGCACCATTCGGATCCATCATCGGCGGAACGCCCCGACCGGGTGCGCAAACGTTCCGTCATCATCGCCGGCCATGAAACCAGCGTCTCCCTGGAAGCTGCCTTTTGGGACGCCCTGAAAACCATCGCCGCCCGGCGCAAACAATCGTTGAACCAGATCATTACCGAGATCGACAAGACCCGCGAGGGCAACCTTTCCAGTGCCATCCGTGTTTTTGTTCTCAGGGCGGCGCAGGATTGACGGCAAGAAAAACGACGCGCCTAGCGTTTTCTAAACAATTCCTGCAATAACTGTTGCTCGGGCCGCAACGGTTGCTGCTGTTGCTGCTGGTTGGGCGGCGGCGGCGG
>JAOUPW010000124.1 GCA_029879665.1 Rhodospirillales bacterium
CGTCCGGGTTGCAGTCCTGCGCTTCATCAATGATGACTTCGTGAAACCGGCCCGCCATTGCGGCTGCGATCCGGGACGCAAGCGCCGGTTCTTTGAGGTGTTCAAGCGCCACGCCTCGCGCTTCATCGAATCCCAACTGTCCCCGCTCACGTAAGCCGGCCCGGAAGCTGCTGGCAGCCGTTGAATAGGCTTGAAGCTGCTTGGCCGGTTTTTGGGATGTGTCGAAGCCCCGTAATTTGGCGGCCTGTTCATAGATTATACCTGTCAGAGGACAAAAACAGGAAAGCGGCAGAGGATGGGCTCCATCAAATGGTATGACAGGGAAGTCCGCTAAGTCGGCAATAAGACTGGGGCGCGCATCGGAACTCTTGATGCCAAACGGTGCAATCAGGAACTGCCAGAGGAAACTGTCGAAGGTGCCGATAAAACTGGGAAAGACAGGCGATGGTAGAATCCCCGCCTGCCTGAGCCGTGTTTCGAGTTCGAACACGGCGGCCTGCGTAAAAGACAAAAATGCGACGCCGCGGCCTGCAGGCATGTTCCGGAATAGACGGCGTGCGCGCTCGGTCATGACCCTCGTCTTTCCGGCACCGGGACAGGCAACTACGAACGCGGAGTCGTCATGACAAATGATATCGCGCTGCTCTGATGTCGGTCGGAAAGGTTCTTGGCTCATTTTACTAGCGCTTCGATGGCTTGCCGGATATAACCGGGAACGCTGAACGCCTCACTCGTCGTAACCTTGTCGGCCAAAAGCTGGGCGAAGTCGCCCTTTGGTGTCGTCTTAAACAACTCCTGTATTAATTTGGCGCGTTCATCACCGGCCTTGGACAGAGCTTCATCCCATTTCGCTTCCGACCGTGGATGCAGGCTCAGATACACTTCTTTCATACAGGCCGCGTTACCGGCTGCGACAAGTTCGGTTTCGAGGGAGTACGTATTCACGAATACATCGAGAATTGAGGCCGCGATTTTCTGGGTCGCCAGCGTCTCGAGATCGACTTTGCGTTTTTCACCGGGAAGATCTTGCCCGTCATCCACGGTGTGTTTGTCGCCGTCTGTCACAATGACAAGGCGATCCGCGATCCGCACACTGTTGAACGGTGATAAGAGGACTTTTGCATAAGGCGTGAAGTCAACGCCGTCGATGGGCACGAATACCGCTGAACGGAATGTGCGCAGATCGGTCGGACGGCCCTTTAGAACATAGTGTTTGGCGATTATGGGCAGCAATAATGCTTCGGCGATGCCTTCGACCAGCAGGACCCGTCCACCGAATAGCAGAGCGGACTTTGTAACGTCGAGATAGCGGTCGATTTTCCTGCGGTCCGGGTCGCTCAGGTCTAGCTTTGCGAGAGGAATACACCGGGATTCAGGGCGCGGTGGCAGCGTCTGCCCCGCTTGCGGGTCGGCAGCTTCACCAACCTCGCCTGCTCCCTGTTCATCCTGTTTGTTGTTGCAAATTATCTCCGGCACAATGGAACGAACAAACACAAGGCTCTTGTTGGGAACCCATGCCGATAAATTGGGGGAATGCGTCGCCACTATCACCTGCAAATGCCCTGCAGGCGCGTCTTTATCTTCTTTTGGTTTGAGCGATTGTTCCGCCCGCTCCTCCAGGAAGTTCAGCACGGAAGCCTGGAGTTGGGGATGAAGATGCGCTTCCGGCTCTTCGACAAGGAACATCGTGAGTTCGGCGCTGTCCGTTCTTTCCAGCTCCACGGCGATTGTGGCGATGTAAAGAAGGTTAGCAAGCCCGTGGCCTGAATATTGAAGGTCCTCCGGCGTTATACCATGGTCGGCGAGTTTGAAGCGGAGGTCGCGAGCGATATCGATGAGCTTTTCGTCGGTGTTGAAACCGAGGGCTGCGCTTTGTCGTCGAACACCGGTCGTCAGCACATCCAGTCCGGTGGCAACGGCCAGGTCCACGTCTGTGAGGATTTGATCAGCGCTTGTACGGGCTAGGTTCTTTGCTACGTCGTCAGGATCGCGCTCGCCGAGAAAATGATTCAAAAGGGCATGTATGCGCGTGGGGTTGCCCGATGCGAGTGCGTGTTTCGCATCCCGCAGCGGCGGCAGATAGACATGCCGGATCATTTCATGAGCCCCGTACTCCGGCTTGGCCTTGAAGCGCCCCGCCCAAAGAGCAGGCCGGACGTGCGACTGCTTACCTTCGGCGTCGTAAGTCAGGCCGAAGCTGGCTTCGCGTAGCGTGTCGTCTGTCGTCGCCGAAAGGAGCCGCCCCTGCTGCGGCGGAGACAGGCCGTCAAATGTAGCGTTGATTTCGAAAGTACGTGGAACGGTGCCGAAGCGGATATCGGTCTGTTCGCAGTATAATTCCCGTCGGCCGCTTAAGGGCGTCGATATGAGCCGGATCGCATCGATAATGTTGCTCTTTCCGCCGTTATTCTCCCCGACAAGGACAGTAAGACTTCGCTCGAAAGACACCTGTTCTTTCGAGAAAGAGCGGAAGTTTGTGAGGTCAAGCTGTTCTAAATGCATAGTTATCCGAAATCCTAAGGCATTGTGCTGACTGTCCCTACCAAAAATCCTATCCAACGACTGGGGTGGTCTTCTAATTGCAAATCGTGCCATGTTTCTGGCCCATGGTCGATATGTTAAAATCGTTTATCTGGCTCCTCGGCTTGTTGTTCAAGCCCCGTTTCCGGCTTGTGGTTGAGGTTTTTACCCTTCGACATCAGTTCAATGTCTTGGAGCGCAAGCCTCTTGGCGTGTGCGATTGTCCCCGACTAACCGAGTCTTTCTTGTTTGGCTATTTCGGTTGTGGCCGGACCTATTGAATTCGATCGTCGTCGTACGGCCTATGACCCAAGCCATTTAGTTAAAATGGGTAAATTTTGCACTTCAAGAAATAGCTGAACTATACTGCTGTAGAGGGACAATAGAGATGATATTCGGGCATGGCTTCGGGATATCGGTATAAACATCTCTTCATTTAGCCGTAAACAGGCCATACAGAGCGTTTTCTGCGCCATAGCAGGGAAACAAGCTTCCAGAAAGAATAACGTCCGATTTCTCTATTTATTACGTTTTGAATTTTCGGGGGGTCAGCTTGATGCCGGCCGGTAATCCCCATTTTTTGATATATTCTTCCGGCGCGATTTCATGGTCTTTCAGGTGTCGGCGGAGATATACGCCCTGCCAGCCGCATTCCAGGCAAACAATGAACGTATCGCCGATACTCTTTTCCGGAGCCAGCCCAGGCATTCCGGGCAATGAGACCCGGGGGCGATCTTTTGCGATTTCTTCGTTTATGGCTTCGGTTAAATGGCGATCCACCAATCTTTCAACGATTCCGCCGACCGTCAATCCGCCGCCATATTTATCTACCGCTTCTTTCAACTTTTCCCTGCAGCTCCGGGATATCCTGATATTGGACGTGCCTTCTTCACCCTGGCGGCGGCTATCGCTGATTTTGTTTTGCAGCGCCTTGCGGCGGGACATGCTCAACGTATCGTGGATAAGCTCGATTCTGTCCTGCTTGATTTTCCAGTCCCGGCCCCTTTTTTCGGCGTTATCTCCGCCTCTACGTCCACGGCTGGCCAGTTGACGCCACTTTTCGGCAAACGACTTGGCGCCTGTCTTTCCGATACCCAGGAACTCGGCGATAAGGCCAATTTCTTTTATCTGGATTCTTGGAAACAGGCGGGTGAATTCGCCATATACGAATTCATTGAACTCTTCATTGGATCTGACAATGTCTTTCGGCATCGGCTTCTCTTATATTCTGGTATACCAGAATATAAGATTATATTTTAGACATTGCAAACGATCTATTATTTTCGATCGTATATCATGGAAACTCTATCCATTGTCGTGTGGGCATGTTCTGGTAGATTCGAAAAATTATGAAATTCCGAAATTCGGAACAGCAAATCGATGATTGATGTGCTGAATAGAATTTTTATGTGTTCAATTTTGGCGGGATCGGATCAAGTTCTTCCTGTTCGAGGATATGAGCGCCTTGATTGGATAGAAACCCTGCAAGTTCGGAACATGGAAGGTCGCAATCCGCCAGCCTAGCGACTTTTCCGGCGGCGGCACACTGAATACCTTTTTCCCGGGCAATCGCCGGCGACATCAGGTGTGGAATGACTGTGCGGCCGGAAAGGCCGGCTACTTTTTCAAGAATCAACAAGCCGTCGGCATCGATATCGCCCCAATGGAACCAGGGTATATTCTGATCGATATGGGCGGCGATGTCTTGAATAAATCCACCGGTGGCACGCGACGGATATCCGCCCGTGTAGATAACCAAGCCGTCATCGGAAATCTCCCGAACATACCGGTTGAAGCTCGCCAGGTTCTCAATGGTCATAACATAACCGGGGCGTCCATCCGGTTCGATCGGAATATGACCGGAAGGAGGAAGGCCAATGTATGGAGTGATATCCGTAAGGGAATAGCCACCATTTTTCAATCTTAAGCGTCCGGCGACAAGGACCGGTTGCGGAAACTTGAGAAGCCCGATCGCTTCAAGAACCTGATCTTGACCGAGATCGTCGAGCCCAAATTTTTTCCGGCACATCGCGGCAACCGGCCCGGTGACACCTTCAACGGCCTTGCTGTCGCTGAACAGGCGCCGTGAAAAGGTTCGCATGTCGAGGCCTTCATGAGATCGTTCTTCGATTGCATGCACGGTCCGGATGGCGATGGATACGTCTTCCGCCCGCGCCGCATCGATACCGTAGGCGCTTTTTCGCCTTCGCCATGCCCGCTCCATTTCATCGATAATGTCCTGAGCCCAGGTCCACTCGGACGGTATATCGCGGCGCAATCCGTCCGCCGCCCTGCGGGCGAGCGTATCCGACCGTTCCGCGCCGATAAAACGGCACGCCTTATCCAGATCGGCTAAACGGACTCTCTGGAGAATGTGACTCGATTCGCGTTTTCCCCAATCCAGGGTTACGGCGCCGGCCTTTTCCGCGGCCCGCAAATCTTGATGAAAACCTTCAAGGTCCAGAGGATCGATTTCAGTTTCAACGATTTTCTGCATGGCCTGACGGACGCGTTCCGGATTTACTTCCGCCCGCCGGATCAAATTTTCCAAGATGCTTTTGGCTTGTGTCTGCATACCTGTTACGTCTTAATTATTGTTATCTTTGTGTGCGTAGCTAAAAAAAATAGATTGGTTTATATGTCATATTCGCCCTGTAAGAGCCAAAATCGCATACAAACAAATCCAGGTTATGTAAGGCTTCATATTTATGCTACCGGTGCCGGCGTATCCCGAAAATCATCAAGAGAACGGTAGGCCGGATTTTCTGCCTTAAGGGCTTTTTTCAATTCCGGTCCCGGATGCACGATGTCGATCAACACATTGTCCGAAGCCCGGTCGCGTTCGATTTCGACAACCGTATCCAGGTTATCGGTGAATTCCATTCGCTTCTCGTCGGGCGCGGCCAACAAAACCTGTAATCCGAGATTATTGAAGAATTCCATGCAGGCGTGCATGTTGGCGCTATCGAGCTTGTTGAAGGCTTCGTCAAAAAGGGCCAGGGCCAGGCCCTGCTTGCCACCGCCGTCGGTAATACGGCCGTGATACATGGAAGCCAGGGAAGCGGCTATGGCTACATAGAACGGAACCTGGCGCTCGCCGCCGGATCCGATTTCCTGACGCGAAGAAAGCGTCGTCTTGACGATGCCGTTGGGATCGCAAACATTGACTTCGTAATCAAGATATTCCCGGTAATCCTCGAAATCCTCAACCTTGGCGTCGTCCCGAGTAAGAAGCTTTTTCACCTCTTCCATGGCTTCGAACAAAGGCGCATGTTCGCCAAGTTCCTTGGCTTCCCTGGCCTGGAACAGGGGCGTCATAATTTCAGGTTCTTTCGCCGCGGCGTTGGCCAGCTTGACGATATGTTCGTATTCCGGATTTGTCCGTGAGGTGAACTGATATTGTTCTTCGTTGAAAAGCGTAGTCTTGAGGCGGCGATTGAGCCGGGCGAGAATATCGCGTGTTTCCTTAAAACGGTCGGTAAGGCGCGCCAGGAAATCTTCCTGAAAGGCCTTTTCCATCTCTTGTTGCGCATCGCGCGCCTGTTCCCTGTAATTCCTGAGCGCATGCTGAACGACTTTCTGCAGTTCCCCGGAAATCCAGGCACGGAGAATATCTGTTTCTTCAATATTACCGGATGGCTCGACCGGCACTTCAGGCAAAGGCCTCCGGTGCTCATTGGCGTATTCGCGGACGGATCCCGCGAAATTATTCCAGAGACCGGATATTTTCTTTCCTTCATCAATGGCGCGTTGTTCATGAAGATCGATTATCTGATTCAAGGTTTTCCCGTCCTTGAAGCGGAGGTCGGTCATGGTTTCATGGGCGGTATAACGCAACCTGTAAGTGG
>JAOUPW010000125.1 GCA_029879665.1 Rhodospirillales bacterium
GTCTAACGCCGCGTTCCTGAACGCGATTCAGGTGGAACGCAACGTCATGTTCATGATCCTGACCCTGATCATCCTGGTCGCCGCCCTCAATATCATTTCAAGCATGATCATGCTGGTGAAAGACAAGAGCCGGGATATCGCCATCCTGCGCACCATGGGCGCGACCCGGGGCATGATCATGCGCATTTTCTTTATATCGGGCGCCAGTATTGGAATCCTGGGCACCATCGCCGGCTTCACCCTGGGGCTTAGTTTTTCCCTGAATATCGAAACCATCCGGCAGTGGATTCAGGGGTTGATCGGGACGGATCTCTTCGCGGCGGAAATTTATTTCCTGACCAAATTACCGGCCAAGGTGGACCCGTCGGAAGTGACCGCGATCGTGATCATGGGGCTGGCCCTGTCTTTCCTCGCGACATTGTATCCGTCATGGCGGGCGGCGCGACTCGACCCCGCGGAAGCGTTGCGAAATGAATAATCCGGTTCTTGTACTTGAAGAGATCCATCGCACCTTCATCCAGGGGCGAAGCAAGCTCGAAGTATTGCGCGGCACCAACCTTCAGGTCGAGGAAGGGGAAATCATCGCGCTGGTCGGACAGTCCGGATCCGGGAAATCCACGTTGCTGCATATCGCGGGGCTGCTTGAACAACCGGATGAGGGCAATGTTTATATTTGCGGAGAAAACTGCAATGAAATGAACGATGATGACCGGACCCGCCTGAGACGTCACAATATTGGGTTCGTTTATCAATACCATCATTTGCTGCCGGAATTTACCGCTCTTGAAAACGTCGTCATTCCCCAGATCATCGCCGGGCTTGACCGGTCCGAAGCGCGGATGCGGGCTCACGAGCTGCTGGCCTGGCTGAGCTTGTCGGATCGGGAAAGCCACCGGCCGTCCCGCCTGTCCGGCGGCGAACAGCAGCGGGTCGCCATTGCGCGGGCGCTGGCCAACGCGCCCCGGCTTCTGCTGGCGGACGAGCCGACGGGCAATCTTGATCCTTCCATCGCCGACGGAGTGTTCGCCGTTCTCATGCAACTTGTCCGCGGCGCCGGACTCGCTGCCGTGATTGCCACCCACAATCACGAACTGGCGTCAAAAACGGACCGGATCGTCACCCTTGCCGACGGAATCCTGGTTGAAGGAAAGCCGTAAGACTGAAGACTCCCCTGAGCTTTCTGTTTGTGTTAGATTTAAGGCAATACTGGGCCAATGATAATAAGGGGGGAGGCCATGCGACCCGTACTTTCCGGACTCGTCATAACGTCGGTTATTTTCTGCGCACAGTCTTCACCGGAGGCTGGGGGCAGAATTTACGACATGACCCCCTTTCTCAACGAACCTCATCCTTTTGCCACAGGTTACTATTCCGCCCGTCCGGCGGCGGACCCTCCGCCGCCGTCCTATCCGTTCGGGCAACGGCCGCCCGGCGCGGCCTCTGCCTGGCCGCCCACTTCCCCCTCAGGGTCCGTAAACCGGGCACAGCCCGCTGGGCGACAGGCCCAGGCCGCCTCATCGCCCGCCGCGGGAAATTCCGCCTCTACGGGCGTCCTGCGACCGGACTGGTCCGTTCTGCTTGGCGCCGGTGTGGGGATGAGGCCCAGTTACATGGGATCCGATAACCTGGAAGTCGCCGGGCTGCCCATTGTCGATATCCGCTGGCGCGATACGGTGTTTCTTAAAACCAGCGGCGGGATGACATCCCGGGTCGGTTTGGGCTTCAACGTGCTCAATCAGCAGGGGTTCAGGATCGGCCCCATGATCGAATATTACATGGGACAGGACACCGGCGACGAGATTTCCGGCATGAACGACGTTGACGGCGGCGCTGAAGTGGGCCTCTTTGCCGAATATAATTTTAAGCCCTGGAAAGCCGAGGCCGTTGCCCGTTATGGCGTCGCCGGCGGCAATGACGGGTTCCTGATGACCGGCGGCCTGACCTGGACAACCAAGCTCGGGCGGGATCTGATCCTGTCGCTCGGCGCCGACGCCAGTTTCGGCGACGGTAATTACATGGATTCCTATTTCGGGGTGAGCGCCGTCGAAGCCGCCCGCAGCGGATTGGCGCCGTATGATCCCGGTTGGGGGGTGCGGGACGTCGGCCTGAACCTGAAAATGGTTTATCCCTTCTATGGGAATTTCCGCCTGATCGGCACGGGCCGGTTCAATTATCTGCTGGATGAAGCCGCCGACAGTCCGGTTGTCGACACGGCGGGTGAGGAAGCGCAGTTCTCCTTCGGTCTCGCCATCGCGTATCAGTTCTGAAGCGGCCTATTCCAAAGGCGCCCGATTCGGTCTAAATCGTGCTCCCGGAGTGTGTTGTGGATACTTTTTCCCCCGATCTTTCATTGATTTGGCCTTAAACAGGCGATGAAGGGCTGACACGCGCCCGTCCTTGTGGAATCCTTTATCCATGTCCCACGCTGAATTTGTCCATCTCCGCGTTCACACCGCTTATTCCCTCCTGGAAGGGGCGATTCCGGTCAAGGAACTGGTTTCCTTATGCCGGGGCTTGCGGATTCCCGCCGTCGCCATGACCGACACCAACAACCTGTTCGGCGCCCTCGAATTTTCCCAGGCGGCCGCCGAAGCCGGCATTCAGCCGATTATCGGATGTCAGCTGAGCATCGCCCGTGAAAGTACGGGGGAACCCCGTTCAGGCGCACTCGCCGCAAAAGAACCCCAAACAGATCCGATCGTTCTGTTGGTTCAAAATGATACGGGATACCGTAACTTGCTAAAGCTGCTGTCGCAGTCGTACCTGGGCCATGATGATGCTTCCGACCCGTGCGCAACGCTCTCCGATCTTGAACAGCATAACGCCGGATTGATCGCCCTTACCGGCGGTCCCCACGGCCCCGTCGGGCGCCTGTTGGCGGACGGGCAGGGCGATGCCGCCGAAGCCTTGCTTATGCGCTTGGCGTCGATTTTTCCCGGGCGGCTTTACGTCGAATTGATGCGTCACGGCATGGCGAAGGAAAAAGCGGTAGAGGCGTCCTTTCTGGATCTTGCCTATAAACACGATCTGCCGCTGGTCGCCACCAACGAAGTCTTTTATCCCTCGCGCGACATGTTCGAAGCCCATGACGCCCTGATCTGCGTTGCCGAAAGCACCTATGTTTCCGAAACGGACCGAAAGCAGCTTTCGCCCGAACATTATTTGAAAAGCGCCGAAGAAATGAGGGCGCTTTTCGCCGACCTTCCCGAGGCCGTTGACAATACCTTGGTGATTGCCCGCCGCTGCGCCTACATGGTGCGGAAGATCGATCCCATCCTCCCGCCCTATGACTGCGGCGAGGGAAGAACGGAAGAAGACGAACTGCGCGAACAATCCCGACAAGGTCTTGAAAATAGATTGTTGAACCAAGTTTATGCGCCGGGCATGAATGATAAGGAAAAAGAAAAAACCGCGCGGCCGTATCGGGAACGGTTGGAATACGAACTCGATGTCATAACCAAAATGGGTTTCCCCGGTTATTTTCTGATCGTTGCGGATTTCATCAAGTGGTCGAAAAATCATAACATTCCGGTAGGGCCGGGGCGCGGTTCCGGCGCCGGCTCGGTGGCCGCCTGGGCATTGACGATTACCGATCTCGATCCTTTGCGATTTGGCCTTCTGTTTGAAAGATTTCTCAATCCCGAGCGCGTCTCCATGCCGGATTTCGATATTGATTTCTGTCAGGAACGCCGCGATGAGGTGATCCGGTACGTGCAAGGAAAGTATGGCCGCGATCATGTCGCCCAGATCATTACCTTCGGGAAGCTTCAGGCCCGTGCCGTGCTGCGGGATGTCGGGCGCGTTCTGCAAATCCCATATGGTTATGTGGACAAGATCTGTAAGCTGGTTCCCAACAATCCCGCAGATCCGGTTACCCTTGATCAGGCCATCAAGGCCGAACCCCAGATGCGGGAAATGATCAATGCCGACGAAACCATCGGGCGACTGGTGGATATTTCAAAGAAGCTCGAAGGGCTTTATCGACATGCCTCGACCCATGCAGCGGGTGTGGTCATCGGCGACCGTCCGCTGGATGAACTGATCCCGCTTTACCGCGATCCCCGTTCGGATATGCCGGTTACCGGGTTCAATATGAAGTACGTCGAAATGGCCGGGCTGGTGAAATTCGATTTTCTTGGCCTCAAGACCCTGACCGTTCTGTCCAACGCCCTGGAATTGATCCGGGAACGGGGGGAGACCGTCGATCTGTTGACTATTCCCCTGGATGATCCCGCCACCTTCGAAATGCTTGGCCGCGCGGATACCATCGGCGTGTTCCAGCTTGAAAGTTCGGGAATGCGGGATGTTCTGCGCAAGCTGCGTCCGGATACGTTTGAAGACATCATCGCCGTCGTCGCGCTTTATCGTCCCGGCCCGATGGACAATATACCCAGCTATATCCGCCGTAAACACGGCGAGGAAGAGCCGGATTATCTGTATCCGAACTTGGAGGGAATCCTCAAGGAAACCTTCGGCATCATGATTTACCAGGAACAGGTGATGCAGATCGCACAGGAATTATCCGGTTATAGTCTCGGAAACGCCGACCTGTTGCGCCGGGCCATGGGCAAAAAGATTCAAAAGGAGATGGACGAACAACGCCAGTTGTTTGTCGATGGCGCAAAGGCCAAGGGCGTGCCCGAGCAGAAGGCTTCGGATATTTTCGACCAGGTCGCCAAGTTCGCCGGCTATGGATTCAACAAGTCCCACGCCGCTGCATATGCGCTGGTCGCATACCAGACAGCCTACCTCAAAGCCAATTTTCCGGTCGAATTCATGGCGGCGTCGATGACTCTGGATTTGGGCAATACGGACAAGTTGAACGTGTTCCGTCAGGAACTCACTCGAATGGAAATTCCCCTGCTGCCCCCGAACATCAACGCCTCCGGCTTTCATTTTACCGTGGAACGGAAAAAACCCGATGAAAAAGGCGCCATCCGCTATGCCTTGGCGGCGGTAAAGAATGTGGGCGAGGGGGCCATGTCTTCGCTGGTTGAAGAAAGGAATGAAAACGGTTCCTTCAAGGACATCATGGATTTCCTGAACCGCATGGATGTTCACGCCGTCAACAAGCGCCAACTTGAAAATCTTATCCGCGCCGGTGCGTTTGACCACATCAATTCCAATCGTAAGCAGTTGTTTGAAAGTGTTGAAGTCCTGCTGCGTCATGCCAGTGCGGCGGCCAACGACCGTAACAGCGACCAGATCGGCCTGTTCGGGGGCGAAGAACATCCCGCGCCCGCGATTTCCTTGCAGCAGACTTCCGATTGGCCGTCGCTGGAGCGTTTGAAGGAGGAATTCGACGCCATCGGCTTTTATCTTTCCGCTCATCCCCTGGACGGTTACGGTCAGAGCCTGAAACGGGTCAAGGCGATCCTGTCCGCCGAAGTTCTAGCCGAAGGCCGGTCCGGTCCGGTCAATCTCGCCGGAACGGTAATCGCCAAAAAGGAACGCACTTCGGGTAAAGGCAACCGCTATGCCTTTGTGCAGCTGACCGATACCTCCGGTGTGTTTGAAATCACCGTTTTTTCCGAACTTCTGTCTTCCTGTCGTGAAATCCTGGAACCTGGGAATTCCCTTTTCATCCGTGCCAGTGCGGATTTTGGCGAAGACCGGCCGCGCATTATCGCCCAGGGGATCGAACCCTTGGATAAAGTTGCCGCCCGCGCCGCCGCCGGCCTCAGGGTTTATGTCGATGAAATTAAGCCACTCCCCACATTGGTTGAAACGCTGACACAAAAAGGGCGCGGTAAGGTGACGCTGGTTTCCCGGCTCGATCGGGAGACCGAAGTGGAAATCGCCCTGCCGGGTGGCTATGCCATATCCGAAGATGTTTTGAGAACGTTGAAATCGACTCCCGGCATCCTGGACGTTCAGGAATTTTAATCGGTATTCGTACGGATTTTTCAGCCGCCCATGAATGACGATGCATCCACCAAGCCGGGATCGATTCTGATCACTGGGCACGATATCGGGATCGCCGTCGGCATGCCCTTTCTGGCGATGACGGCGTGGCTGCTTCCGCAACGAACATGGCAAGCCTTTGCAAGAGCCATTGCTCCTTTTCTGGGGGCGGCTTTGTCCCGCAACCCTCGTGAAATTAAATCATGCGTCGGGCGCATCGCTGGATCGCGGACTATGCCCTTGTCTCCGCAAGAAATAGCAAAAGAACTGGTGGCCTGCGAGATTCAGAAAAACTTTCAGACCATGCGCGATTATCTGCCCTGGCGCTGGCGGCCGCGGATCACGCTGAAGGGGAATGAGAACATTCAGGCGGCGCTGGCGGCGGGAAAGGGGGTTATTGTCTGGGACACTCATTTTTATTTTGC
>JAOUPW010000126.1 GCA_029879665.1 Rhodospirillales bacterium
GCCGTCGAATTTGAAATCGCCGTAATTGTCCGTGGTCGCCTCGGAAATCGTTTCCGAGTCTCTTTTCAGGGTGACGGAAGCGCCCTCGACGCAATCGGTCCGGCCATCGGCCTTGGCAACGACACTGCCGCCGATAAAAGCCTTGGTGTAGCGGTCTAGATTCTTGTAGTAGACGCGCGGTTGGGTGCCCAGTTCAGGCCGCAAGGTTTCCAGCCCTTCCTCGGCTGCCAGACGCTGCATTTCCGCGTCTTCCACGCACAGGCTTTTCATGGAGCCCGTCGGGCAGACCTGGGCGCCCCGGGTTTCTTTCCAGCCATCGTCAAGCAGATGGGCATCGAAAATCCAGTGCTGCGGGATATTTTTTTCCGCGTTCCACCAGATGGCGCCATAGGGGCAGGCATCGACCAGATGTTTCTGGCCTCTGGACTTGACCGGATCGATGAGCAGGATCCCGTCGGGGCGTTTGGTGATGGCGCCGTCCTTGGCTTCCTTCATACACGGTGCATCGTCGCAGTGGTTGCACATGACCGGCAGGTAGGCGACTTCGACCATGGGAACCTGGCCGCGCTCCTTGCGGTTGATTTCGATCCAGCGGTGGCCGTGTTTCGGCATCGCCGCCGCGTACCCTGGGAAATCGTTGTCTACGTATTCATCATGACAGGACAGGGTGCACATGTTGCAATCCGTGCACAACGCAACGTCAATAATCAGGTTCCACTTCTTCATGTAATGCGTCCAGTTTACTTTCGCTTCTAAACTTCAATCCTTGCCGGGCAACCGATTTCACACCTCATTCGGCCGCCGCCACGCCCGCGCGTCCCTGGGCTTCCGCATCCTTGATGGCCCCTTCCCTCAGTTCGCCGCCGCCATCCCACAGCTCGATTTCGACCAGACAGGAATTGGCCGCCGTACCGGTGGTCTTCTTGCTGATGCCGCGCCGGGGCGTCAGCTGGTTGACACAGCCGCCGCGGTCGACGGAATACCCGGGCTCGCCGATGGGGTCGTACTTGGCCGACGATTCGTAGGAATGAACCGTGCCCCGTGGCAGCCGTTCGGTAACCAGGGCGGCGCAAATAACCGCGCCACGGTCGTTGTGGATCTTGACCAGATCTTTGTTCTTGATGTTGCGGGCCTCTGCATCCTTGGAATTGATGCGGACAATCCAATAATAGTAACCATCGATGAGGATGCGGTGACTTTCGATGTCGTTGACCGTGCTGTCCTTACCGTCGCTCATGGTGTGGTAACTGAAGCGCGGATGCGGGGTCAGCAACTGCAACGGATATTTATCGTGCAGCTCGCTCCCGGGGCCTTCCCACGAACGCAGATATTTGACGATCGGCGGGCGTTCCGGATCATCGGCATCGAACTTCTTTAGGCTGTTGCATTCGAACTCGAACTTTCCGGACTGGGTCTGCAGGCCTTCCAGAAACTTTTCGCTGTAATCACCGGGCATGGGATGCGGTTCCGGCACGTCTTTCTTGCGGCCCTCATAAAACCAGCGGAAGGAAACGGGGGCGCGGAGGGCCTCCTCCGGCGCCGGGATCACGAAATAGCCTTTCTTGAGAAACTTCTTCCAGGAAATGTGCTTGGGCAGATCCGATGAATCGAACTGGCGCTTCATCCAATCCAGTTCGGTCATGCCTTCGGAAAACAGGGCACCCAGACCCAACCGGTTGGCTAGATCGAGGAAGATCTGGTAATCCGATTTCGATTCGCCCAGCGGCTCAATGCATTTGTGCTGGATGAAGGCGACACGGTGGTTCATCTGCGTGTAGCCATGATGGCCGTAGCCGCCGAACCCGCCGAACTCGCTGATATCCCAGCGTTCCAATTGCGTGCAGGCGGGCAGCAGAACATCGGCGAATTTCGCTTCACCCTCGAACCAGATCGATTGGTTGACGACGAACGGTAATTTATCCGTGCGGTACATTTTCACGTAACGGTTGGTTTCGGTCATGGTGCCGATCGAAGCGCCGCCGTACTTGTAGAGCATCTGGATCGTGGAATGACCGGCCTGCGGGTATTTGAATTTTTGGAACTGGCCCTCGATGGTCTTGCCGTTCCAGGGATAGCCCTCGGCCTTGCCTTCAAGGATGGCTTCCGGAATCTGCAGACGCGGAATGCGTTGCGTCGACGGATTGACGGTAGGCAGCTGCGGCATGCGCTGGTAAAGGTTCATGGAAATGGCAGTATGCTCGATATCGCCGGAGATGCCGCCTTCGGCATAGCCCGGGAAGTAGAACCGGCAATCGACCGGCGTTCCCCACTGCATGCAGCCCCAGTTGACGCCGGGCCGGCCCATGCCCTGCATCGCCATCAGGCAGGTCAGCGAACGGGCCCATTGGATGCCGGAAGCCGAGCGGCAGGCGCCGCCGTGACCGTTTCCCCAGCCGCCGGCGCCGAGATAGGTTTTCTTTGAAGCCCATTCCCGGGCCAGGGCGCGGACGTCATGGGCCGGGACGCCGGTTTCCGCTTCCTGCCATTCCGGGGTTTTCGCAATGCCGTCTTCCTCGCCCAGGATATAGTCCCGCCAGATATTGAAGCCAATGGAACGGTTTTCGACGAAGTGCTTGTCGTAGGTATCTTCAATGATCCAGACGTAGGCGATGGCCAGAGCCATGGCGGTGTCGGTGCCCGGTTTGGGCGCGAACCATTTGCCCCCCAGGAGGGCCGCGGTCTGGTTGAAGTAGGGGTCGATGTGCACCATCTTGATGCCCAGTTCGTGCAGCCAAAGGCGTCGCGAGGTGCCTTCGAAAGCGCCATACGATCCGCTGGTCGTTTCCGGGTCGGACGACCAGAAGACGACCATTTCAGCTTCCTGCATGAGGTCTTCGATGGTGCCGTAGGTCTCCGGCTGGCCCAGGCGCATGCTGTAGCCCCAGTGATGCATGGCGCCCCAGTACCAGCCTTCCCAGCTGTCGGGATTGTGCACCACCTCGGTATGGCCGATCAGGTTCATAAACTTGAAATTGGCGCTAATGTAATACCCGATGTTGCCCCAGGTATGGTGAGAGCCGTGATTGGACAGGATTGCCCCCTGGCCGTAGTCTTTCTTGATGCGCTTGATCTCGCCGGCGACGATGTCCAGGGCTTCATCCCAGCTGATCCGCTCATAGCCGGAAATGCCCCGGTTTTCGCAGTTGCGCTCGCCGTTGGGATCGAAATCGACCCGTTTCATGGGGTACAGCAACCGGTCGGGCGAATAGACCGTCGATTTGGAACACATGGTATGCGGCGCGACCGTCGCCATGCGTGGCGGCGAGAAGGATTTGCCCCGGGCCTTGATGGACCAGGAAGGCGCATCGGTTTCATCGAAGGTGATCGGCGTCATACGGACGATCTTGTCGTCCTTGACGAAAACGAACATGGGCCCACCGTTGGTGTGGGTGACGAAGCGTTTCATGCCGTTGCCGACGTCGGTGCCGTATTCCCAGCCGACGTTCTGCATGATCATCAGGGTTTGCGTAAACCACAGGGACAACTCGTCAGGCCCCTTCAGGTCGATGTGGAAATTTTTCATCGCTTCAATCTGATCGAGTTGATTGATCGGCGGCATCAGGAGGTCGGCGGCGAGTTCCGCCGTGGAAAAGGAAAGGCACACGTCGGAATTGGGATGAATGCCGCTTTTGGAGAGCACCTTGCCGTCCTTGAAGGTGAAATAACGGCCCTGGGAGTCATCCATCACCTTGATCTGGGCGGTGAAATTCTTTTCCTTCAGGCGCGCGCGAAAGGAAGGGTATATGCGGGCCTTGAAGCGCAGCATCTGCAACAGGCCGTACAAGATAATCGATAGTTTTAATGTGCCCACTTTGCCCTCTTCATTCGGTCGGGAGACCTGGATTTCCCCTGACCCCGGCCTTGCGGCGGCCGATGGTTTCGGTTGGTTGTAGATAGGCCGTGAAGACGCGGTTCCGCTTGCAAAAAGCCATATTCAAGCAGCGTTCAAGGCTCCCCTGTCAGGCCCGAGTATAGGGCGGCGTCAGATTACCTTTTGATATAAAAAATGGATATATTGATCTAATTATGTGATCGCTCGGCCGGCCCATACAATTGGCGAGCGCTCCCCCGGATAAGTGATCTAGGGCGAACCGGGGTGCGCGCTCGGAGCAACCCGGCGCAGTTCATTGATAAATTCCCTGCACGCGGGCGATAACGCGCCGTGCGCGCGCGTGATGACGGCAACCGTCCAGGGCTGCATGGGAATTTTTAGGGAAAGCGGCGCGATCGGTATGCCCTTGCGGCGCCCCGAAAAAGTCTGCTTCGGCACCAGGGCGATGTAATCGCTGTGTTCAACAAGGGCCAGGGCGCAGGCAAACGAGCTGCACTCGACGGTTCCTTTCGGCGGCTCGAACCCATTGACCAGAAAAGTTTGTTCATAGACTTGTCGGCGCGTGGCAAGGGAACCGAAAACGATCCAGTCCCTGTCGACCAGGTCGCCCAGGGACAGGTTGGCTTCCCGCGTCAGGGGATGTCCGGTGCGTACGGCGGGGGTCACCTGATCCTCGAGCAGCACCTCGAATTCCAGCTCCTCGTCGGTGGGCTTATCGGGCAACAGGCAGACGGCGGCGTCCAGTTCGCCCAGACGCACGGCCGCCAGATTATCGGGATAAAACCCTTCCTGGATCTGGAAATTGACTTGGGGATGGGTTTTCTTGAACGAAACGATGGCCCGGGGCACCAGATTCATGGCCACCGTCGGCGACGCACTGATCCGGATATCGCCGGTTTTAGATCCTTCCAGATGCTCAATCTCGTTGCGGGCATGGCGCAACTCCGCCTCGATGACCGAGGCCCGGGCGATCAGCGCCTCGCCAAAAACCGTCGGCGTCACACCATGAGACGCCCGGTGCAGCAATTCCACGCCCAGGAATTCCTCAAGCTGTTTGATGCTTTTGGTGACCGCCGATTGGGAAATATGCAGGTCGCGCGAGGCTTGGCGGACACTGCCGGCCTTCGCCACGGCGGTCAGGTTGCGGAGTTGGCTCAATTTCATCTTGATCACATTTTGTGATCAAAATGATGAAATGTATATCAATTTATTATCAACAATTCCCGCGGTCCGCCCGTTTTGGCTAGACGTCCCGGCTTTGAACCGCCGTCAGAACAGCAGGCCGGGAAGCCATAAGGCAAGTTCCGGGAAAATCAGCAACAGGGCAATCAGTACTGCATCAGCCAGCAAAAATGGTACGATTCCGGCGTAAATCGTTCCCAGATTGACGTCCGGCAGTTGGGCCCGGATGACAAAAATATTAAGGCCAACGGGCGGCGTGATCAGGCCCACTTCGACCATCACCACCATGAGGATGCCATACCAGACCGAATCGAAACCGATTGCCTGCACGATCGGCAGGAAGACCGGAACCGTCACCAGAATAATGGCCACGGAATCAAGGAAACACCCCAAGACCAGGTAGAACAGCAGAATGATAAGGATCACCGCCCAGGGCGCCAGATCGAGGAATTTGATCATTTCAACAATGGCCAGGGGCAATTCCGTCTGTACGATGAAATAGGCAAAAATCCACGCCCCGGTAATGATGAACATCAGCATCGCCGTGGTTCGAAGAGTTTGCAGCAACCCTTCGAAAAAACTCGCGAGGCTCATCTGACGGCTCATCACGGCAATCACGATTGCCGCGAAGGACGCCACCCCGGCAGCTTCGGTCGGGCTGAACCAGCCCGTATAAATGCCGCCGACCGCCAATCCGAAAAGAACCGCAAGCTTCCACATGGCAATCGCCGAGCGTAGACGCTGCCCGAGGGGAATGCGCGGACTCGCCGGCATCCAGTCCGGACACAGACGGGCCAAGATCCATATGGCGACCATGAACAGAAAAGTGAGCAAAAATCCGGGGATCAGCCCGGCGGCAAAGAGCGCGGGCACAGATTCCTGCGCCGCCAGGGCATAGATCACCATGATCACGGATGGAGGAATCAGGATTCCCAATGTTCCGCCCGCGGCCACGGAACCGGTGGCGATCCGTTCGTCATAGCCGTAGCGGCGCATTTCCGGGACGCATATTCGGGTAAAGGTTCCCGCCGTGGCCAACGAGGAACCGCTGATCGCCGCAAAGCCGGCGCAGCCGCCGATCGTCGCCATTGAAAGTGCCCCGCGGCGTCCGGAAAAGATGGCGTTGGCGGCGGCGAAGAGCTCCTTCGACATCCCCGATACGGTGGCGACGACCCCCATGAGAATAAATAACGGCAACACCGAGAACGAATAGACCATAAGGTCATAAGGCGTGGAGCCGAGGACGATGGTCGCCCGGTCCCAGCCATCGATGGCGGCATAGCCGAAAAGGCCAACC
>JAOUPW010000551.1 GCA_029879665.1 Rhodospirillales bacterium
TCCCTGTCTCTGTGTCTCTGCGGTTTCCTCATTAGTTTGGAATTAACGCCGCCGATAAATTCGGCTTATTGTTCCGCGCCGATAAATTCGGCTTATTGTTCCGCGCCGATAAATTCGGCGACCGCGTCGGCCAGATCCTCGCCGTACAGATCGCGGAAGAAATGCCCGGCACCCTCGATTTCAACATAATGGATGGATTTTCCGTCGGCGATGGGCGCCACCAGTTCCTTCAATCCCGGGTTCACGCTGTCATCGCTGCCGATGCCGAACAGGACGGGTTTCTTTATTCTGGTGGCGACAGTGACCGTATCGCGGCGTTCGTCATCGCGGTAGTTCGAGAAAAACGAAGACGCGGTGACCGTGGTATCGGAGCAATAGAGGAAATCGACGTTCTTCATTTCCGTGCTGCCCTTGCCGGTTTCCGCCAGCCTCTGCGCCGTTTCCAGAACCGGTCCCAGCATCTTGTTGTAGGTTTTCGCGTAGGACTTGGCGAATTTATCCTTGCTCCATACTCCGGGCGCGATCAGAACCACTTTGCTGATCAACGGATGATCCCGTTCGGCGGCGAACCAGGCGGTCTGGTTGCCGCCGCGGGAATGACCGGCAAGGATCACGTTCTTGACGCCCTGCCCTTGCAGCCATTGCAACCAGGCGCCGATTTCATCCAGGGCGTCGGTGTATTTGTGGGTGTGGGTTTCCTTGCACGGGTACATGCCGTGGCGATTATCCAGCCCCAGGCTCAGATTGATGGCGAGGCTGCTCTGGCCCCGTTCCTTCAACAGGCCCTGCAGGGCGGCAATAAATTCCATCTTGTTATGGGCCAGAGTGCCGTGGGTGATCAGAACCAAACCGTCGGCCATGGACTTGCCTTTGGCGAATTCCAGGTTGGCGTTGAGCGTCAGCCCGTTATGACTGATGTTGACCTCTCCCGCCCGGGCCGGGGAAGGCAGCCCCCCAAAAGGCAGGGCGAAGGACAGGATTAGGAAAAAAAACAAGAAAAGCGGTCGCCGCATGGAGATTCCCCCGGAGGATTAACATATTTCTTTGCACCGTATAGCAGGTTGGCGGGGGCGATTCATAGTGTACTTTCCGGGAGCCATTATTTTCGTTCTCAACACCGTTGTCGCGGGACAGCAAAAACGGCATTATCTGTGAAACAGATGCTGGCCCCGAAACGGGCCGGCCTTAAATAACGGCATCCGGGAACCATTTCATGGGCTTTTACGACTTTCTCCGTTTTGGCGGGCATTTCGGCCTTCGGGCGCTATCCCTGGCGATCTTCTCAATTCCGCTTCTGGGGATGACGCTGAGCGGAGACGGCGCCAACGCCCAGTCGCGGTTCCAATCCCCGACCCCGTCACCCTCCCAATCCGCGGCCCAGCCCCCCGCTCAGCCGACGGTTATGACGGAAGCCGATAAAAAAGCGGCCACCGATATTCTTTTCCGCGCCGTCAGCAACAACGACCTGGCGACGGTGCAGGCGACCATCGCCGCCGGCGCCAATATTGAGGCAACCAATCAGTGGGGAATCCAGCCCGTCGAACTGGCTGTCGACAAAGGTTATTTTGAAATCGCGCATTTTCTGCTGTCGGTCCGCAACGTCCGCCGCCAATCCGAAGACAAGACGCAATTGGCCTCCCGCCAACAGGCAAGCGTCTTTCCCGCCCAGCCGGAACCTTCCCTGGCACCGCCGCCTCCCGCACCGGGAACGCCCCTGGCTGCGAAACAGGTTCCCGTGATCAAGGCGCCGTTAACGCCGAAACCGGATGAAACCATCACCGCCCGCACGCTTAAGGGACCCAATCCGTTTGATCCGGCAACGACGCCGCCGGGGGCCTCGTTGCCCATCGTCAGCGGATCGGCGGCGGCAAGCTCAATTGCCCGCCCCCGCCTCACAGGTCCAAGAGCGGTTGCGTCACCTGCGAAGCCGTACGTGAACCAACCCCGTCAACCCGTTTCCCCCACCGTGAAACCGGCGGCAAATCAACCCCGTCAATCCGTTCCTCCCGCCGCGAAACCGGCGGCAAATCAGCCGGCAATTGAACCCATTACCCAGTTGGCGGCCAAGCCCATTTCACAAGCTCCCGCGCCCAGGGAGGAACTGGCGGAAGACCCGGAGAAGATGGACCTTGCCGATCGCTTCTTCACCAACATCATTGAGGCGCTGGAAGGCAAAAAGCCGGAAACGAAAGCCGCGCCCCAGACGGCCATGGTGACGCAGCCCAAATTCGTGCCCGTGCCCAATTCCAGGCCCAAGGCATTGCCCGCCAATCATCTCAAGGGAACGGTGCTGGCCCTCGGCACTTCCAGCGGCCTGGGTGTGGCGCCCGGAAAGAATTCGTCTTGTGTATTGAACAACCAGGTTTCGCTCTGCATCGAAACCCTGCAATGGCCGCCGGAAGTCGCCGG
>JAOUPW010000298.1 GCA_029879665.1 Rhodospirillales bacterium
CAAAAGCACGCTCTACAGCGGCGCCAACAAAGCCCTGGTCCGCTATGACGAAGGCCGCGCCAGCCGCTATCACGTTCTCTTCCCGTCGGAAAAGTTCGATGCCGTGATGGCATATTTCCAGCAGCGCTTCGGCCCCCCTACCGGCGGTGGATCAAAGCAGTTGAAGGGAATCGGGTTCAAGCAAACGTCCAACTCCATCGCTCAGTGGCTGAGCGTCGATGCCAAGACCCAATACGTTACGGCCCTGGAAGTCCGGTCCATCGACGACGTCCGCAGTAAATTGCCCGACGTCAAGCACGGAGTGGTCATGCTGGTTCCCTGGCAGGATGCGCCAACGCTGCCGCGCCGCACCCTGATCAAACTGATGCTGACCCAGCAAACCAACGGCAAATAACCTGGCTTTCCTGATGGAGCCCCCTTTTAAGGGAGGGAAATAAGATATCGAAATATTCGCTTAAGAGGAAAGATATCCACAGGCCACGGAGTTTTTTTTAAGAATTAATCAAAACTGCCCTTTAAATCCGACCAATTTGCTCATACTTTCTGCATGGCTTTTTCTTTTTGTACATAAACGTAAAAGAGGACTCAAATGGCTTTTGAACTTCCCGACTTACCCTATGCCCAGAATGCACTGGAACCCCACATTTCCGGCAATACCCTGAGCTTCCACTATGGCAAACACCACGCCACCTACGTCACCAACCTGAACAATCTGGTCAAGGACACCCCCATGGCCGGCCAGAGCCTCGAAGAAATCATGAAAGCGACGGCCGGCGACGCAGCCAAGGCCGGTATCTTCAACAACGCCGCTCAGGTCTGGAACCACACCTTTTATTGGAATTCCATGAAGCCCGGCGGCGGCGGCGCGCCTTCCGGCGACTTGGCCAAAAAGATCGACGCCGACTTCGGCTCGTTCGATAAATTCAAGGAAGAATTCAAGACCGCGGCCGCAACCCAGTTCGGCAGCGGCTGGGCCTGGCTGGTTTCCGACGGCGGGAAACTCAAGGTTGTCAAAACCCCCAACGCCGCCTGCCCCCTCACCGACGGCCAGACGCCGTTGATGACCTGCGACGTGTGGGAACACGCCTATTACCTGGATTTCCAGAACCGTCGTCCCGATTACGTTCAGACTTTCCTCGATAGTTTGGTCAACTGGGACTTCGCGGCCGGCAACCTGTAAACCGCGACCCCATCAATATTGTAAGAAAAAACCCGGCGCCCGCCGGGTTTTTTTGTGGCCTATTCCATCGCCATCAGGACGCCGGCGGCAAGACTTATGTATATGGCCAGAATAGGAAAATACGAATATCCTGTATCCCGCTGACGGATACGTCTTGCAAGCAACAGCATCGGCGGATTTAGGCCCCCTTACACCCTGCTACTCGCCGCCCCCACCAACCGATCGGAGCGCAATTTCATGTCCTTTTTCGAAGGCTTCACCCTGGAAACCGTTTCCGTTGCCGGGGGAAAGATCCGGCTGCGCCATGGCGGCAGCGGACCGCCCCTGTTGCTGCTGCACGGAAATCCGCAAACCCATGCCATATGGCATGCGGTGGGTCCGGCGCTGGCGAAACGGTTTAGCGTGATCTGCCCCGACCTGAGGGGATACGGCCAGACCTTCAAGCCCGCCGTCACGGACAGCCATGCGCCCTATGCCAAGCGGGAAATGGCCAGAGACATGATCCAGGTGATGGAACATTTCGGCCATGTTCAATTTTTTGTCGGCGGCCATGACCGGGGCGCCCGTGTCGCCCACCGCATGGCCCTGGACCATCCGGACCGGGTCCTGAAACTGGCCCTGCTGGATACTGTTCCCACCCTTGAACATTTCGAGCGCACGAACATGGAAACCGCCATGGGCTATTACCACTGGTTCTTCCTGGCCCAGCGCCATCCGATCCCGGAAACCCTGATCAATGCGGCGCCGGAAGCCTGGTTTCGCGGCCATACCTCGCGGGAGCCCAAGGGTGACGATTTCTTCCACCCGGAAGCCCTGGCCGATTATCTGGCGGCGGTGCGCGACCCGGAAGTGATCGGCGGCATCTGTGAAGACTATCGGGCCGGCGCCACCATCGATTTGGAGCATGACCGGAAAAGCCGCGAGGACGGCGAAAAAGTCCGCTGTCCGCTGCTGGCGCTCTGGGGATCGAAAGGGAAAATCGGGAAATGGTATGAACCGCTGGAGCTATGGCGGCAATATTGCGATGGGGAAGTCTCCGGCGACGCCCTGCCCAGCGGCCATTACCTTGCGGAAGAGGTGCCGGAGCAAGTGGTGGAACGTTTCAGCGAGTTCTTTCAAGCCTGATCGTCGGCCGGAATCCGCCCTCTTATTCCACCGCCACCAGGGCGGCGGCGGCGGGGCGTTCTTCGGCCAGCAGCACGTTGAAGGTGCGACACGCCGCGCCCGTATCCATCCATTCCAGCACCAGTCCCAGGTCACGCAAAGGTTTGCGCAATCCGGCCGGTTCCGGCACGAAGCGGGGCCCGCAGCCAATCAGAAGAATTTCGGCGGCATGGTCCTGAATGGTCAGGCTGTTTAAGGATTGGTAGGTAATGCCGGTTATGTCGGTGACCGTCCAGGGCAGCGTGCGGTCGGGCAGCACCAGCACCGAGCCTTCATGGACAACGCCGGCGATCCGGAAACGCATATCGCCGTAAGTCTGGATCAACTGCCGTCCGGCGGGAACGAGGGGGGTGATGTCCATGGATACGGACCTTCAGGGGTTTAAGCCTTATCGGCCGCCGCCTCCTTTTCGCCGGCGGCACCGCCCAGGCGGGAAACATCCAGGTATAACAAAACCGGTACCGCGAGACAGACGGAGGAATACGTGCCGATGACCACGCCCCAGATCATGGCGAAGCTGAAACCGCGGATGACCTCGCCGCCGAGGAAATAAAGCGCCAGCAGGGCCAGCAAGGTGGTGACGCTGGTCATCACCGTGCGCGACAGGGTCTGATTGATGGACTCGTTCAACAGCTGCGGCAGTGGCTTTGACTTGAACTTGCGCAGATTTTCCCGCACCCGGTCGAACACCACCACGGTATCGTTGATGGAATAACCGGCGATGGTCAGAACCGCCGCCACCGTGGACAGGTTGAATTCCATGCCCAGCAACGCGAACAGGCCGATGGTGGAAAAAACGTCATGGACCAGGGCAATGACGGCGGCAAGGCCGAACTGCCATTCAAAGCGAAACCAGATGTAGATCAGGATCGCGAAGATGGCGGCGGCCACCGCGTAGATGCCGTCCCACAACAGCTCTTGCGAAACCTTGGGCCCGACGAATTCCGTTCGCCGGTAATCGACGCCGGCACCCAACGCCACCTTGACCTTTTCCACCGCCGCCTGTTGAGCTTCTTCGCCGCCTTCCTGTTTCTGGATGCGGATCAGCAGATCCGTTGGGGCGCCGAATGCCTGAATTTCCACATCGCCCAGGCCCAGACCGCCCAAAGATCCACGCACGTTGGAAATTTCCGGCGCGGCGGCATAACGGACTTCGATCAGGATGCCGCCCCTGAAATCGATACCGTAGTTGAGTCCCTTGCTCAGAAACAGCCCGATGGAGCCGATAACGATCGCCGCCGAAAAGAGAAAGAACACCATTCGTCGGCTGATGAACTGAATATTGATTCCGGCGGGAATAATGCTGAAGCCACGCATGGATTTTTCCCTAAATCGGCAGCGCATCGGGACGCGCCCGACGCAGCCATACCACGACCAATAGCCTGGTCAGCATGATGGCGGTGAACATGGAAGTGGCGATGCCGATGGACAGCGTCACCGCGAACCCGCGCACCGGCCCGGAACCGAAGACATAAAGCAGCAGGGTGGCGATGAAAGTGGTGATGTTGGCATCGATGATGGTGGTG
>JAOUPW010000127.1 GCA_029879665.1 Rhodospirillales bacterium
TGAGTGATAATTGAATCCGCATCGAGGGTCTCGATCGCCTCCCTAAGGCCCAGGTGAACCGTAACCGGAACTACACGGAGACCGGAACAGACCAGCATCATCACCGGAGGAGTATCTATACCCGAGAGAGAGGCTAGAAACTCCGTGTGTCCGGGAAAACCGAAGCCGGCGCCGTAAAGGGATTCTTTATGGATCGGATTGGTGACCACCGCGGATGCGTCTCCGTTTTGGACAAGACGGACCGCGGTTTCAATAGCGGATATGACGGAAGATGCATTTGTGGGATCGGGCGTGCCGGGAATGGGCTTGGTTTTAAGTTTTATTTTATAAACGGGGAGCGCATCGGTGAATTTTGATGCGGCGTCTTCCGCGCCGTCAATGGGCGCAATTGGAACGTTCAGGTTCAAGGCGCGGGACAGAGCTTCTAAACGCGCCGGATCGTCAATCACAAAAAAAGGAGGCAGCGTGCTCCGATGGCCCTGCCAGGCTTTCAGGGTGATATCCCCTCCAATACCGGCAGGGTCTCCCATGGTCAAGGCCAGTGGTTTTACGTTCCCATCAAGCGGCGCCGAAGCCGCAATTGTCATAGCCTTACATCCAGAAAAGCAGCATGCCGTAAATCCCGCATTTTCCGACGGGCCACTGATTGTTGGCGTTGGACTGTCAGTGAATTGGCAATTTTATTGCGCAAGTCCTCAACGGAAGATTTTTCAACGATTTTTTCGCATACCATAAAAATCGCAATACCGTCGGAAATTCTGACTGCGGAGCTTGGCTGTCCGGGTTGAAGAGGTTGGATAAGTTTTAGCATTTTATCAGGAAGATTTTTAAGATTCACCTTGCCAAGACTTCCCGAAAGGGGCGAGCCATGTTCCTGTGACACGCGTTCCATGTCATTGCAGTTGGTCACTTTGCTTACAAGGTTTCTCGCGCGGACCATCTGTTGATTTACGGTTTCTTTAGAGGCGGTAGGAGATAACGGAATAAGCAATTGTTGCAGGGAGACAATAATATTTCCCGCCCCTTGACCTTCTTCTATTCTCCGGTCCGTAACCGCAAGGATGTAATATCCTCCAGATGATGAAATAGGATTGGAAATCATTCCCTTTTTCAATTGCGTAAGAGCAGTCTCCAGTTTTGGATCAATCTGCCCTTTCTTGACCCAACCTACATCTCCACCAGCGGATGCGCTAGGTGCCTGGGAGAAGCTTCTGGCCAGGGAAGAGAAACTGGCGCCAGAGCGGACTTGTTCGAGCAGCCGGTTCGCAAGTTCCTGTACCTCACGTTCCTTTTCCGGGCTGTCTACGGGTAAAAATATTTCGGAAAAACGTGTTTCCGACTTGTTCGTGTTGGCCTGAATAAGGGCAAGCTTTTCATCAATTTCCTCTTGGCTGACCTTGGATGTCTGCCCCTGAATTCGGTTAATGATTTTATACCAGGAAATATCAGCTTCAATTTGATCGAGCAGTGTCGACTGGTCAATTCCGTTCCTGGCCAAGAAATCAAATAGTCTATCTTCCGGAATTTTATTTTGTTGAGAAAGAAGTTTTAAAGCCTTGCTGATCTCTTTTTCCGATACACGGATATTCATCCTTTTTGCTTCCTGCATTTTTAACTTTTCATCGATCAGCGTGCGCAGGATTTGGGGAGCAAGTCGTTGCCGTATATTGGGAGAATTCGAAAGATTTGAGGTAACGATGATAAGCATTAATCGGGCGTTCAGGTCATAGTAAGAAATTATTTCGTCATTAACGACCGCGGCTATGCGCAAACCATTCTGCGCCATAACGGATGCGGGCAAAAACATAAGCGAAAGAAGAGTGATAAAAATTTTGAGTTTCATAGTCGCCACGGTTTAAATTCCAAGCCTTCTATTTTAAAGCCTTATGATACGATCCCAAAAGGGGCAAGTGCAATTCCCGATGGGATAAAGATGGGTTTCAGTTTTAAGGTCACTGGCTTCTGCTGAATCCGGAGCTAACCTCACCCAGGGTTTTAAAAGTTGCCCTGAAAACAATTGAATCGGATGGTTTGAGGTCCCGGTCTTCATAAAAGTCGCGCCGGAAATCGGTGGAAAAAATGAAGCATTCATCTTCGTATACCAGACCGACCCCAAAATTGCGCATACCGCCATCGTCGGAGAGATCTCGGATTCCGGCGGCCCGTGCGCGCCAATAACGATTTATTTGTGACGAAAGGGAAATATTCATTTCTTCGCGGCCGGGAAATTCACTATTTTCCGTGTGATCGAAATAGACATAGCCAGCATTGATTCTAAGAGCCGGGATGCCTGTTGCTATATTTATTTCGTTTCGTTTTGGCTCAAGGTTATCCTTGTCAAGTCGTGTCCGGTAAAACAGATCAAAATATGGTCCGGGCGATATCCGCACGCTGCCGACAAAATCGGAAAAATTATCCTCCAGACCGGAGCCGCCGCTAAAAGTATCGTCGGCCCTGAAGCGGTAGCTTTGCCCAAATGCTATGGTCGTGCTGCCTCCGTTTTTTCCGAAGGCTCCCCATTTCAGGCCGTAATTAAATCTTGGCCCCCCCTCGACACGGTCGAAGCCGGGGAACCTGTTGTCACTAAACAGATTGGTATCATCAAATTCAAAGTCGATACTATCTTCGTTCGAAATCGTGTCCGGGTTTCCGCCGTAAGGGCTGACAATGAACGAAACCATGGGTTCAATGACCTGAGAAATCGAACCTTCGGTTTTAACGAAGGGATAGCGCCAATCAAGGGATGCCTGCGGAATGATGCGACCGCTGAATCCGGTATAGGTATCTTTGGGTCCTGGGCGGTACAGATCGTCTGTGTGATACAGGTCGCCCCGCAGCGACGTCGAAAGGCGCCAGACGTCACCTGCAGGTCCAATATAGGGTAAGGCCCATCCAGCCTTTATGGAAAGGCGCCGGGAATCTGTGCCATCATCCCGGGTCAGGGTCATCAAATTCATGTCCAGGCTGGGGCGTCCGCCGAAGGGCCCAGAATCCCCGATGTAATTATAATCGAGTAACGGCATGATCAAAGGGCCGTTGACGACGCCTTCAGCCATTGATTGAAAATCGTAAGCGTTGGCGGAGAGATAGCTGCGGGTGCCAAAACCTTCAGTAAAGACGTTGGATATCAATGTATTATCGGATGTATATCCATAACGGCGCAGATAGGTTTCATCGGATGCGCGGTTAAAATCAAACCCCCATCGCCATCTGTCGTCAATATCGAAGCGGCCCTTGCTGAAGAAATGACCTCTGACGTCATTATCGGAATCCTGCGTGGCGCTTCCGCTGGCAAAAAATTTGCCATTTCTGAAATAATGTCGGTACTCAACGTCCAGGGCAGCCCCCTCGTCGGTGGCATAGATCGGGGTGATCGTGGCGTCCCGATCGGGGGCGATATTCCAGAAATAAGGCGCCTTGAAAACATACCCCAGGTCCGAAGAGTGACCAAAGCTAGGGACAAGAAATCCGCTTTTGCGTTTAACGGTCGGATCCGGATGGGAGAAATAAGGGGTATAGGCGATAGGAATTCCTGCAACTTCGAGCCAGGCGTCGGAATACTCAACTACTTTTTGTCCTTTATCGTGAACAATTTTAACAGCCTTGATCTGCCACAGGGGCGGACGGCCGGGGTCATCGGTGCAAATGTTACACGGCGAATAAACGGCCTTCCTGAGTTCCATCAATTGTTTATTGGACCGGCGAGCGCCATTAGCGGCAATTCGGGATCCATCACTGAGGATGATCCTGATATCCTGAATTATTCCGTCCTTGAAATCGCCGGTCAATTCAACGTATTCAGCGAATATGACTTCGCCCGACGGTTCAATCAGGGATACCTTGCCAGAGGCTGTCAGGATATCTGATTTTTGATTATAGGTTATTGTGTTGGCGACGAGAACGCGGTCTTCGTGGATAACTTCCACGTTGCCGGAAGCCGTGACGATATTCAGCTCGCTGTCATAATTCATGACGTCGGCGCTGAACCTTATGGGTTTTTCTGTGTCAGGTTGGGCCAAGGCGTGCCCGGATAACAATATCAATCCAAGCACAGCAAGCCAGACCCTGATAACCGTATTCCCCATCGTTATAATTGGCCTTCCCCACGAGCTTTTTTATAGGTGCTAACCATCTTCGAGATGGAGCAGCATGGCAAGTCCCAACAGCGTCGCCACCCCCGCCGGCGTCCAGGCTGCCAGGGTCACGGGCAGGCTGTCCGATAGGCCCAGGGCAAATACGACATCAGAGAAAAAATAGAGAACAAACCCGGTCAAAACCCCGCCGGCAATGATATATGTGGTGCCCCCGCGGCGGGATTGGCGGAGCGTAAAGGTCGCCGCGATCAGGACCATGGCGCACATCAACAACGGTGCCGCCCATAGGCTGTGTAGGTGCAATCGGTGCCTGAGGGCTGAAAATCCGGCCTTTTCAAGAGTTTCAATAAATTCGGGAAGATCCCAGAACGATAAGGTCTCCGGCGGTGCAAAGCTGTCCTGAATTTTACCCAAGGTCAGGTCGGTTTCCAGGCGATATTCCTTGGTAAAGCGGGGGGGGTGTTCGGGCGACAGCAGCCAGACGTCGGACATCAGCCAGTAGCCTTCTTTCAGGCGGGCCAGTCGGGCTTCGATTCGTTCGCGGAATTTGTCTTTTCCCTCGAAAACAAACACGATCACGTTCTTCAGCTCAACGTTTTCTTTTTGCTGGAAAACATTCCTGGAATGAATGACGGATTGGTTATCCTTATTGACTTGGCGCAGCCATAAGCCGGATTCGGTCAGGGCGAGCAAACTCGTTTTTCCCTTGAACAGCGAAGATTCAAGCCGCTCATAGCGCATCAAGGTTGCCGACGCCAGCGGGTTGTAAAGGGTGATTATAAAGACGCCGATTAAAAATGCGATCAACAGGGCGGGCAGAAGAAACTGCCAAGCGGATATTCCAGCGGCCCGGGTGATGACCAATTCATGATGTCGAGCCAAACGCCAGAACGTCGCCATGCCGCCGAAAAGAACCGCAAAGGGAAAAATCTTCTGTCCCATGTGGGGCAGCTTGAGAATGGAAAGTTCCAGTACCATGGGCAGCGTTATTGTCGAAACGGATGACGCTCGGCGCGTCAATTCGATGCTGTCGAAAAGAAGAATCAGCAACATAAACACTATAAAGATGGTCAGAACATTGAAGAAAAAATTCCGCCCGATATAGCTGGACATGGTGAGGGACAGGCGCATGGGTCTTCCTACCCCGTGGCCGATGGAGATTCGGTTTTTTGAATTCTCGATTTGGGAAGCCGTACCATATAATAATAGCCAAAAAAGATAGGAATCACTGCGTTTAAATAAATAAGAGGAATCATAAACAACTTTTTAGCGCTAATGTTGATCAAGGCAATATCCAGGAGAAAAACAGCCAAAGCGGTAATTGCCGAAAGTATTATGCGTAGAGCTAACGTTCGCCGGGTGAAACCGCCGGAAATCAGAAACGCCAGGGCAATAAGGGTATAACCCAGGGAATATAAAGGCGAAGACAGGCGCTTGTGTGCCTCGACCGTATATTTGCCCACGTCCTTGGGGCTAACATATTCGGCCTTGTCCAGATTCAGCAATTCATAGAGGGACCGTTCCCGGGGCTCGCGAAAACGAACCATTTCCTGTGTCCGGGCGGTCTCAAGGTCAAAGGTGTGGCGGTCAAAGTAGAGGATCGAGAGATTTTTACTTTTACCACCGGTTGATTGTTGGCTGCCGTTTTGCATTACGACTTTTGATTTTCCGTCGGATTCGACCAGCGCGCCCTGTTCAGCCATCAAGGTAATGGGTTTATCCGGATTGCGCGCATCATGAACCATGATGCCAAGAAGTTGTCCGTCTTTTGATCTTTCTCTGATATAGACGGTAATTTTATCGGTGATATTGTTGAACGTTCCCTCTTGCAACAGGACATGGGAATAACTGTAGCGAATTTCCCACTGCATTTCCCTGAACAGGCGGTAGGATTCAGGTACCAGATAAAGATTCAGGATATAACCGATCACCACAACGCCGCCGGCGGCAAAGAGGGCGGGGAACGCCAGTTCGTTTTGGCTCTGTCCGGCACCGCGCATAATCACCAGTTCACGATCCGATATCAGCCGGTTGTAGGTAAACAACACGGCGATAAACAGAGAAATGGGAAGCGCGAATGTGAGAAAATTAGGCAGCAGAAGCATGATCAGATACGAAAAAGTCCCCGCCGTAAGACCTTTGTTGACAATCATGTCCACGAACCGAAGG
>JAOUPW010000128.1 GCA_029879665.1 Rhodospirillales bacterium
TGGCCCTGTATTTGGTTCTGCTGAGCCTTCACCGGACGGTTATCGGGGTTCCCCCGTTTTTTCTTCCGTAATGTTCGGCGTGATCTCCGGATCGGAAAGGGTGAAGATTTCCTGTTTTTCCCGGACACCGCGAAAGCTGTGTTCGCCCAAGGATGCCCACGCATCCGACGACATGCGGACGAATTCTCCGGACGCCAGGATCGGTTTCTTGAGGGTTTTGCAGAGTCCTTCCAGCCGTGCGGCTTCGTTGGCGGCGGCGCCGATGACGGTGAATTCCAGACGTTCCGGCGCGCCGATATTGCCGTAGGTCAGATCCCCCACGTGTAAGCCGATGCCGTATCCCAGGGGCGATTCTCCCTGTTCCTTCCGTTCACGGTTGTACTCATTCATCCGGGCCATGGCATCACGGACTGCCGCGACGGCGCTTCGACACGCGCTTTCGGGGGATTTGCAACGATCTTCTTCATCTTCTTCGGGTGCGCTGATCGGGAAAATGGCAAGAACGGCGTCGCCGATAAACCTGAGAACTTCTCCATTATGGTCAAGGACCGCGCCGGCCATGCACTCGAAAAACCGGTTGAGGAGGAGAAGAAATTCCGCCCGCGGCATGGAATCGGCCAACGGGGTGGAATCTCTGAGGTCGCAGAACCAGATTACCGCGTGGATATCTTCGCCGTCACCGCGTTTGACCAGCCCGTCAAGAACTCGGGCTCCGGAATGTTTGCCGAGATAGGTTTCAAGAAGGGTTTCGGCCGTACGCCTGAGGGCATGAACTTCCAACAGCCGGGAAAGGATGGGCAGCATCCCATAAAGCTGTTCCAGTTCCCGCGTTGAAAACCCGCCCGCCCGGTCGGCGGCGAAGGTGATGGCATTGATCTTGCCGTCGGAAAAATAAATGGGCATGGCGACGTAATCGGTCGCGCCTTCTTCCTGGAGTTCCTTGAGGATTGGGTAATCCATGGGAAGTCCAGGCACGTCCAGCCGCCGGCGGATGCCGCCGGCATTGTTTTCGAAGAAAGCAGCGAAGGGGCTGTCCTGATAGGCGCTGGTTTGAAGAATGCTGTGAGGCGCGGAAAAAATTTCCGCCTTTCCCGTGGATTTCATCCAGGTATAGCCGGTGGCCACCACCTGGGGATGCAGGGTGCGGATATTGATCCGCAAGCGGTAAAGGGGGAAGCCGAATTCCACCAAATATGCGCCGAGGCTTTCGGTAAGGATAACGGGATCCGTAATGTTCCAGGCTTCCGCCAGCAGCCACTCGACAATGGGGTTTTCGTGCCAGGGGGGCGTTTCCAATTCGTTTGAAGTCGAGACGGCTTCTAGCATGACTTCCGGCTCCGGTCAGTTCGTTCCGATAGTGAGATGCGTGCTTTGGAAGATATAGGCGGATTGTCCTGGAATGAAAGGACAGGGACCATTCGATTTTTGCGCCCGCGCCGCCTCCGTGGCTATGGCTTGCCGTGTTGTCGACACTGCTTTCATCTCCCAAGATAGTAGCTTACATTTCTGAAACTTTGATGGTATGCGATATGGATTAGAGGCTTAAATGTTTTATAAAACCGACGATAACAACCACAGTCTCCCCCATGACCCTTTTAAAAGCTGCGTAGCCCCCCGGCCGATCGGTTGGATTTCGTCGGTGAGCAGTAAGGGTATTGTTAATCTGGCGCCCTACAGTTTTTACAACGCGGTGTCCTCCAATCCCCCGATTGTCATGTATGCCAACAGTGGAGCTGCAGATCGCAGAACCAAGGATACCTTGGCGAATATTCTCGAAACCAAGGAGTTCGTCGCCAATATGGCGACTTGGGATCTGAAGGATCAGATGAATATTTCATGCACGCCCTTTCCGCCGGAAGTGGATGAAATCATGGAGAGCGGCTTATCGCCGGCTCCGAGCGAGCTGGTTGCCCCGCCCAGAGTCAAGGAATCACCCATCAGTCTTGAATGTGTTCTGGTGCAGACGGTTGAATTGCCGTGCACGGACCCCGGGGGCAGAAATACCGCCGTGTTCGGACAGGTTGTCGGGATTCATATTCATGAAGATGTGATGACGGAAGGTCTTATCGATATTACGAAACTAAAACCCATCAGCCGGCTGGGGTATCAGGATTATGCGCTGATTGATAACGCCTTCACCATGAAACGGCCGAAGGGCTAGGGGGCCAATTCCACGAAAATATACTGGAAAACCCATGTTTTTTAATAACATGTGATTGTGGTCACAGAATTTTCCGGTCCCCGTCGCCATAATGACGCCTCGTCATCAATGACATCTTCGGGGAGAGTTTCATGGCCAAGCGGCTCGGTGATATGGGTGATTTATTCTCCAACGAAAGCGCCCCTTACACGTCTTCGTCGGACTTGCCCGCGCACCATGAAGTTCTTGTCCCGATTCTGGTAACTCCCCCGGAAAATGGCGATATCACCGTCCAGGCGGCGCCCGGACAGGTTTATTTCATCGATGCCATGGCGCAGGATCTCGCCCAGTTTGACCGTGACGGCGGCAGCCTGGTTGTCCATCAGCCCTATGGCGGGGCAGTGGTTTTGCAGGATTTTCTGGCCCTTACGGCAAGCACTTGCCCCCCCGCCTTAACGCTTTCGGACGGGGTATTGATTCAGGCCGATGAAATCGTAAGCCGAATGTGCGGAGGTATTCAGGGAAAACAGGGATTCAGTTCAGGCGCAAATGGGAGAGTAAATAATGGCCTTAATGGTTACGACGGCAATGACCTTTTCAGTGCTGGTGATTTTGACTTTTATGATGAAGATGACTTTGACTTCCCTCGGAACAAAGAAAGCGCGCCGGACAGCTCGTCGGGGGAAAACCCGCTTCATTCTCGATTGAGTGCCGACTCCGGGCCCGATCTAGATCAGGGCCCGGTTCAGGGCCCGGTTCAGGGCCCGGTTCAGGGTTTGTCGCACGTGCCGACGAAAATTGTTCTCGGTTTGGATGATGACGACGACGGAGAGGTCATCGACCGACCTCTCCCATTCGATTATTGATCACCCAGCTTCCCTGTCCATACAGAAACAATACTAATTGCTGAAAGCCTGGATGCCGGTAATCGCCCTGCCCAGGATCAAGGCGTGAATGTCGTGGGTGCCTTCATACGTGTTGACGGTTTCCAGGTTTACCATATGCCGAATAACATGAAATTCATCCGCGATGCCGTTCCCGCCGTGCATGTCACGGGCCATGCGTGCGACGTCCAGCGATTTGCCGCATGAATTCCGTTTGATCAGCGATACGGTTTCGGGCGGACACAAGCCTTCGTCCATAAGGCGGCCGGCCTGGAGGCAGGCCTGAAGCCCGATGGAGATTTCGGTCTGCATGTCGGCCAGTTTTTTCTGGATCAGCTGATTGGCGGCCAGCGGGCGACCGAACTGGGTTCGTTCCAGGGTGTAATTTCTGGCGGCGTGCCAACAGAATTCGGCGGCACCCAAAGCGCCCCAGGCGATGCCGAAGCGGGCCTTGTTGAGGCAGCCGAAAGGGCCTTTCAGACCCTCGACACCGGGAAGCAGGTTTTCTTCCGGAACGAAAACCCCATCCATGACGATTTCTCCGGTGGCCGAGGCTCTAAGGCTAAGTTTACCCTCTATTTTCGGGGTGCTCAGACCCTTCATGCCTCTTTCCAGGATAAATCCCCGGATCTTGCCGTCGAGCTTTGCCCAGACCACCATGACATCGGCGATGGGGGCATTGGTGATCCACATCTTGTTGCCGGTCAGGATATATCCGCCATCAGCCTTTTCCGCCCGGGTTTTCATGCCGCCGGGGTCCGAACCGTGATCGGGTTCGGTCAGGCCGAAGCACCCCACCCAATCGCCGCTGGCAAGGGAGGGAAGATATTTTTTCTGCTGCTCCGGGCTTCCGTAGGCGTGGATCGGATGCATGACCAGGGACGATTGTACGCTCATCGCGGAACGGTACGAGGAGTCAACCCGTTCGACTTCCCGGGAAATCAGTCCGTAACAAACGTGATTGACGCCGGCGCCGCCGAATTCTTCCGGCAGGGTCGGGCCCAGAAGTCCGAGTGCCCCCATTTCGCTCATGATTTCACGGTCGAACTGCTCTTCGCGGTTGGCCATGAGTATGCGGGGCATAAGCTTGTCCTGGGCATAGGCGCGGGCACTGTCGCGGACCAGGCGCTCTTCTTCGTTGAGCTGGTTTTCCAGATTAAAGGGATCTTCCCATTGAAATCGGGGGCTGTTAGCCATTATTTCTACTTTCAATCAAATTTTCGTATACAAACCCGGGTAATGTCTTCAGCCATAGTTTCGCTCACGAAGGCCCTGTTTGCCAAGGGTTCTTGCGTTTCTTTTCGGGTATTATGATAGGCCCGTGGTAAGGGGCATAATGTGCAATAGGATGAAAAACCGGCGTGGGTATAATGTTCAGGAGCGGGCGTTGGGAATGAAAAGCATTTTAAATTGGCGACCGTCCTGCATTCTTTCCTTGGCGGCGGCGATCATGATTGTTGCTGCCGGACCTTCGGCCTATGCCCAGGCCATTTCCTGCGACGCGCTGATTGATAAACTGACCAAATCCGCCGAGGAACCGAGAGTCGCAATAAATCCCATTAATCAGACGGTTCTCGTTACCTCGACCCAGGGGCATTGTTCCGAATCCATCGAGGAATGGTCAATGCGCACCCAGGGAAGGGGGCTGAGAGGGTTGTTTAAAAAACCCGAAACCAAACAGCCACCGCCGCCGACACGCCAAGCCCCGCCGACGGAAGAACAGGAACCGGTTGATAAAGATCAGAGGCCTGAACTCCTGATACATCCGCTCGACAAGCAGGCCCCCTTGCCCAAACCGGCGCAACCTCTGGGCAGCGAGGTAAAGTCCACAGAGTCTTGCTCATTGCAACTGAAGGAATATTGGCGGGGAACGACCCTGGAAATCAACGGCTCGGTGTATTGGCTGATTTCCGTTTATACCATCGACCTTAACAAGGATCTAGTTACCGATAACGTCGGCTTTCGTCTTATTTCCAGCAAACGGAAAGAACTGATCATCCGTTATTTTGATTCCCGGGGCGGGCTTGCCGCAAAGAGTATTCCAGAATTGAGGCTGGAGGATGAGACGGTCATTCCGAAATTCTGTTTTGGCCAGTTGAATTTTGAAGCAAATCTGGAACCGGTCGATATCGGGGAAAAGAAGATGTTCGAAGTTCCCGATCTGGCGAAGGAGGCTGAAGACAGGAAGAGAGCCGCCGAAAAAGGCGATGGATGGGGAATGGGAATATGGATTACTCTTTTTGCAATCGTTCTCGTTCTCGCGGTCGGAGGATTTTTCCTGTGGCGCCACTTGTCATCGGGCAAAACTAAGGAAGCGGAAGATCCCGAGGAAGAAACTGACGAAGACGATCCTTTTGCGTGAGAAAATTTTCTATGAAACACGGATGTAATTATTTTTTCTTTCTTGTTTTTCTTTTTCTTTCCGGGTGCGCCACGGAAGAGTCCGCGCCGGCACCTGTGGATTTGCCCGCTCCCGCGCCTGAGACAAAGAATGTTCTTAGCGTCGCCCTTCAGGATTTTACCGGGCTTAAGCTTGGCATGACGGTCGATGAAGTATTGGCGTCGGCAAGGGGGGAATGTTCGCCGAAAGGATATTTTGGCGGCGATGAAAACGGCAGCGTGACCGAACTCGTGTGCATGCTGGAAGAAAATGAGGGCGGCGTTGTCCGGGTCGGATTCTCCAAACCCGAGAAAGGACACAAGACGTGGCGACTGTATCTGAAACTTACAGGGGACCCTACCCGGGACTCACCGGTAATCCTGAAGATGCTCGAAGCCTATGGTCCGCCCAAGGGCGAGCATATGCCGCTGGAGTTGTGGTGGCGCCAGGATAGGCAAAATCTCCGTATTATTGGAGAAAAGGAAGGGTTGCGCCTTCAACTCTGGGACATTCGCCTGAATCTTTAAGTCAGTGCCGCAGCCCGCGCGCGCGTGACGTCGCCGGATGGGCGGGGGGCGCCGGTGTTGCCAAGTTCGAGAACCAATAGCCGGTTCGTATCGGTTCCCATGGTTATTCCCTTCGGCGCGGCGGGCGTAAACCCAAAGCGACCGTAATAATCCATGTCTCCCACCAGCAAGACGATCATATGTCCTTTTTCACCGGCAATAGCCAGACTGAGAGTGATCAGTCCGGCGCCGATACCGGCGCCATGCAGGTCGGGATCCACCGCCAATGGCCCCAGGAGAAGCGCCGGGGTCATTGCTTTGCCAATATTGATTGGCCAATAGCGCACT
>JAOUPW010000129.1 GCA_029879665.1 Rhodospirillales bacterium
CTGTTCCGGGGCCGGCGCGGCGCCCTGGCGCTTGCCACCATCGGTGCCTGCGCCGGTTTTGGCGCCGTGTCCGGATCGTCCATGGCGACCGCGGCGACGATCGGCCGGGTGGCAATTCCGCAAATGCGCGAGTCCGGATACAATGTGAGCCTTGCCGCCGGAACCGTCGCCGCCGGCGGAACGCTGGGCATTCTGATCCCACCGTCGGTCATTCTTCTTATCTATGCCGCGATCGCGCGCCAATCGGTGCCGGAACTGTTTGCCGCGGCATTCATCCCCGGCATTTTACTGACCCTTCTGTATATCGGCGTGACCCTGCTCCAGATCCAATTCAAAAAGGAACTCGCGCCAACCGTTGAAATCAAAGGATCAGGATCCCTGTGGCGTGATCTGATCGCACTGTGGGAAGCGCTGTTTCTGTTCGGCGTATCCGTCGGAGGTATTTACCTGGGATGGTTCAGCCCCACCGAAGCGGCGGCCATTGGCGCATTTCTGGCGATGGCTCTGGGGTTTGCCCGCCGCCGCCTTGATCTTAAAAGATCCCTACTCGCCATGCGGGCGGCGGCCGAAACCACGGGCATGTTATTTTTTATAATTCTCGCCACGATTATGTTCACCTTTTTTATCGTGCAGACGCACCTTCCACAGACTTTCGCCGGGTGGGTCCAGGGCCTTAATCTTGGCACCGCCGGTGTTATTGTGATCCTGACCTTGTTTTACATCGTTCTCGGATGCTTCCTGGAAGGTCTCGGGATTATCTTGATAACCACGCCTCTATTCGCGCCCCTGGTGGTCGCCAGTGGTTTCGACATGATATGGTTTGGAATCTATCTGGTACTGATTGTCGAGCTGGGTCTGATCACGCCTCCGGTCGGCCTGAATCTTTACGTTATCGCCGAACAACTGCCGGACGTAAACATGAGAAAGATCTTTGCCGGCGTACTGCCGTTTACGCTGGCACTGTTGTTTATGATCGTACTGTTGGCGCTGTTCCCCCAGATCGTATCCTGGCTGCCAAGGATGCTTTATTGAAAAGATACTAGGAGAATTCTTTCATGCCCGTGATCGACATCCACACCCACATGTTCGGCGATGCTTGGCTTGATATGCTGAGAAAACACGGCGGGCCGACCTACGACGCCCGAGAGTTTCCCGATAAGAGAAGTTATCTGGTCGAAAAGGGCGCGCCCGCCTGCGCCCTGGAACGCGAGGCATTCGATTACGATCTTCGTATCAAGCGGATGGATGAACACGGCATTGACATCGCCGTCGTTTCCCTAACTTCGCCCAACGTATTCTGGGGCACTCGGGAAATAAGCGCCGAAACGGCGCGCCTTGCCAACAATGAAATGGCGGCGGGCCAGGCGGCGCATCCGGACCGAATCCGTTTTTTCACCTCCATTCCCTGGGAATATCCGGACCTGGCGGTGGCCGAATTGGAGCGCACCCTGGATATGGGCGCGGTCGGCGTGATGGTGACCGCCACCATCAACGGCCGCCATCTGATTGATCCCTTGTTCGAACCCGTCTGGAAGGAAATCAACCGTCGTGCGCTGCCCGTCCTGGTGCACCCGACGGCGCCATTCGGGTCCAAGGAGGCGGAATTCGGAATTGAACGAGTTCTCATGCCGGGGCTGGGATTCATGTTCGATACCACATTGGGAATCGCCCGCATGGCGATCGATGGATTCTTTGAACGGTTCTCCGACCTCAACATCATTGCCTCGCACGGCGGCGGCTACCTTCCTTACGTCGCCGGGCGAATCGATATGTTCTTTAACGAAGACACACTGGTTGCGAAGAAGATCCCTCATCCTCCCAGTTTTTACTTGAGCCGCATCTATTACGACGCCGTCCTTTATGACGAAGCGGCGCTGAACGCCTGCGTCGCATTAGCGGGGCCGGAAAAAATTCTCTTCGGCACTGATTTTCCCATGCCCGCCGACATTCCCAAACTGTACAGCATCATCGACTCGCGGCCCGAAGATCAGAGTAACGCAATCAAGGGCGGAAACGCGGTACGGCTGTTTAACCTATAGCTGAACGATGCCGATACTTTCCCTACATGACGTATCTAAAAGTTTCGGCTCCCTTGTGGTTATCGACCGATTGTCCCTGCACCTGAACGAAGGTGAGGCGCTCGGCATAATCGGTCCCAATGGGGCCGGCAAGACGACACTTTTCAACCTGATCACCGGCGACCAGAAAGCGGACAGTGGACGCATTGAATTTCAGGGCCGGGAATTCGGGGGACAATCCGTTCATGCCCGCTGCCGGGGCGGCATCGGACGCACCTACCAGATTCCTCATCCCTTCGCCAAAATGACGGTCTTTGAAAATCTTCTGGTCGGCGCCGTCTATGGCAACGGACAGACGGAGCGCGCAAGTTATGACTCCTGTGTCGAAATTCTTGAAACGACACAGCTAACCGCAAAGGCCAATGAGCCCGCCGGGACGTTGACCCTGCTGGAGCGTAAACGGCTGGAACTGGCCCGCGCCCTGGCGACTAAACCCAAGGTGCTTCTTCTCGACGAAATCGGTGGGGGACTATCGGAACAGGAATGCCGGGAACTAATTGCAACAATTCGCACCATTCATAAAAGCGGCGTTTCCCTGATCTGGATCGAGCATATCGTTCATGCCCTGATGTCCGTGGCCGAGCGTCTGGTGGTGATTAATTTCGGGCGCAAACTGGACGACGGACATCCCGAAACCGTGATGAACAATCCCGATGTCCAGGAAGTTTACATGGGGATCAGCGCCGCATGAGCATGTTGGAAACCCGAAAACTTGAATCTTTCTATGGCGATTTCCAGGCGTTGTTCGGCCTTGATGTCACCATCTCGCCGGGCGAAACCGTCGCCATCATCGGCGCCAACGGCGCCGGAAAATCCACCTTCCTGCGCTCCCTGTGCGGTCTGATGACGGAAACCAGGGGGGAAATTTTTTTCGAGGGGCAAAAAATATCTGGACGCCGGGCTAATCAGATTGTCCGATTGGGCATCGCCATGGTTCCCGAAGGGCGGCGCCTGTTTCAGTCTCTCAACGTCGAGGAAAATTTACTTCTCGGCGGATACGCCAAACGGTCCGGACCCTGGTCCCTGGACTCCGTTTACAAACTTTTTCCTATGCTCAAGGAACGCAGACAGACCATGGCCACCGACCTAAGTGGCGGTCAGCAGCAGATGGTTGCCATTGGCCGCGCCTTGATGTCGAACCCGCGATTATTGTTGTGCGACGAACTCAGTCTCGGCCTCGCCCCCATTGTCATCAAGGATATCTACGCCGCCCTGCCGGAAATTTCCCGAGAAGGATCAACCGTGATCATCGTCGAACAGGACATCAACCAAGCGATGGCCGTGTCCGATCGCCTGTATTGCCTGCAGGAAGGCCGGATTTCGCTGCAAGGCCCTCCTGGAAGTCTTACGCGGGATCGCATTTCTCAAGCCTATTTCGGGATGTGAACGAATATGGAATGGATCTCGACCATCATTCAGGGGGTTTTATTGGGGGGACTCTATGCCCTGTTCGCCACCGGCCTGTCCCTCATCTTTGGGGTGATGCGGCTGGTCAATATCGCCCATGGCGATTTTATCGTTCTTGCCGCCTTCGTCGCCCTGGGAATTGTTTCCGGACTCGGCCTGCATCCCTTCACCAGCCTTGTCATCGTCATTCCGCTGATGGCGGCTCTCGGCTATGTTCTCCAGCGGGGACTTCTCAACCAGACCCTGGGACGGGACATCCTGCCGCCGCTTCTGGTGACCTTCGGGCTTTCCATAATTCTTGAGAATGTTCTGCTAGAAATCTTTTCCGCCGACAGCCAACGCCTGCAGGCCGGACCTCTGGAAACGGCCAGTCTGTCCCTGCCCGGCGACATTGCAATCGGCTACTTTCCGCTTTTGATTTTCGTTTCCGCCGTTGTCGTCATTGCCGGGCTTCAGTTCGTGCTTTTCCATACCGAGCTGGGGCGTTTGTTTCGCGCCACGTCCGACGACCAGGAAACAGCGCAATTGATGGGCATCGACAATCATCATGTATTTGCCCTGGCCATGGCCATCGCCTTCGGCGTTGTCGCGGTGGCCGGAGTGTTCATGGCGATCCGTACCAATTTTGATCCTTCGGTCGGGCCAGCACGGCTGATTTATGCCTTCGAAGCGGTGATCATCGGCGGGTTGGGAAGCCCCTGGGGAACCTTGGCCGGCGGCGTCATTCTCGGTGTATCCCAGGCGGTCGGCGCCAAGATCAATCCCGGTTGGCAGATTCTTGCCGGCCATGTGGTATTTCTGGCCGTGCTGGTGGTCCGGCCCCGGGGCCTGTTCGAAAAGGTGCAGGACCTATGACCATGACCGGGGCCATGTCTTATTCCGTTGAACGCAGCACCCGACTCAGTCGCTTCGCCGCCCTGCTCGGCACAATAGTGCTGGTCGTGCTTTTTACGGTGCCGTTCTGGGGCGGACGGTCCGAAATGCGCTTTATCGTCGAGATCTGCTATTACTTGGCGCTGGCCCAGATGTGGAACCTGCTCGCCGGCTACGCCGGGCTGGTTTCCGTCGGCCAACAGGCCTTCGTCGGCTTCGGCGGATATATGCTGTTTGTATTCTCAATTTTTTTCGGTGTTCATCCGTTACTCGCAGTGTTGCTGGGCGGAATTCTTGCCGCCGCCATAGCCGTACCGACGGCCTTCGTGGTTTTTCGTCTGCGCGGCGCTTATTTCGCCATTGGCACCTGGGTCATGGCCGAAGTCTACCGCCTTGTGTTTGCCCAGGTCAGCGCCCTTGGCGGTGG
This sequence comes from Rhodospirillales bacterium, assembly GCA_029879665.1. Taxonomy (GTDB): domain Bacteria; phylum Pseudomonadota; class Alphaproteobacteria; order Rhodospirillales; family JAOUPW01; genus JAOUPW01. The sequence goes on from JAOUPW010000129.1 coordinate 4,786, forward strand.
CTCAGGAAAAAGCCTGCCGGTTGCCGTCGTCAAGTCCATTGCCGACAGCCGCGAAATGCGCGACATGACCATCTATTGGCTCGGTCTCGCCATCGCCATTTGCACGGTGGCTCTTGTCTATCTCGTGCTACGTTCGCGCCACGGGCTTGCCCTGACGGCGATCCGAGATTCGGAACGGGCGGCGGAAAGCGTCGGCGTCGATAATTTTATTACCAAGCTCTGGGTCTATATCGTCGCCGCCTTCGGGACCGGCCTTGTCGGCGGACTGATTTTTCTGGAAAAATTACGCATTTCTCCGGATGCCGGATTCAATTTGCTGGACTGGACGGCCAACGTTATTTTCATTGTCGTGATCGGCGGCATCGGCACCATCGAAGGCCCGTTTCTTGGCGTCATCATTTTTTTCTTACTGCGGGAACTGTTCGCCGATCTGGGATCCTGGTACCTGATTATGCTGGGCAGCGCTGCCGTTCTTATCATGCTCAAGGCGCCACAAGGGCTTTGGGGGTTGATTTCGGAACGTTATTCTCTTCATTTCTTCCCGGTGCAACGGCGGTTGCGATTCAATGCCAACAAGGAGGATTCTCAGTGATCAAACCGGATATATTGACGGATCCGTCCAGACTGTTTGATGTTCGGGAAAAAGTCGCCATCGTTACCGGCGCCACCGGCGCTCTCGGCGGCATGGCATGCCGGATACTGGCCGCCGCCGGTGCCCGGCTGGTGCTCGCCGATGCTCCTGACCGGCCCCTGACGGAAATGGAACAAACATGCGCCGGTCTCGGCGCCCAGGTCGAACGGGTCGAACGGTTGCCGAAATCCACCGAGGACTGCGATGCAATTGTCGAAGCGGCGAAGAACAGGTTCGGACGTGTGGATATTCTGCTGGTCGCATCCGGCATGAATGATGTCGATCCCATTGTTGACCTCAGTCTGGATCGGTTTGAAGCGGTGATGGAAGCCAACACCACCGATTCCTGGCGCATGTGCAAGACGGTCGGCCGCGTCATGATCGAACAGGGGGACGGAGGAAAAGTGATTATGGTATCGTCCACCCGGGGCATACTGGGCCATCCGGCGGGCTATACAGCCTATTGCGCGTCGAAAGGTGCGATTGACGGCATCACCAGGGCCCTGGCCTGCGAATGGGGAAAATACGGCATTACCGTCAATGCCCTGGGGCCGACGGTCTTCCGCTCACCCCTGACCGCCTGGATGTTCGAAGACACCGAACGGGGACGGGAAACCCGGGATGCCATGCTCTCCCGCATTCCGCTCGGCCGTCTGGGCGAACCCGAAGATCTGGCCGGACCGCTGCTATTTCTCGCTTCGGCTGCGTCTGATTTTTATACTGGGCATGTTCTATATGCGGACGGAGGATATTCTGCGGGCTGAGTAATGGCCTTCCTTGCCGGAACATGACGCTCCGATTCAGGATGTTATCGAGGTCATGTCCATAGGC
>JAOUPW010000130.1 GCA_029879665.1 Rhodospirillales bacterium
AAGCCCGGGAGTTATCTCCCTGCTCCAGCCCTGGCTCCGGATCAGCTCTTGTCCTCGCTGAGGACTTCAACGTGTTCGAGAACCTCAGACACGTCGTCCGTGTCTTCGCCCAGGTCGGAGGTGTCTTCGATCAGGTCGTCGTCGTCATCGTCATCGTCGATCTCGTCGTCGTCATCGAGAATGTCGGGATCAAGATCGTCATCAAGCTCCAACTCGTCGGAGGCGGGAGCGGCTTTCGGCTTGGCCGCCGGGGTCTCCGCAACCGGCGCCTTGTCGCGACGGGCTTTGAATTTTTTTTCAACCTTCACCACCGAGCCGCATGAAGGGCACTCAGGCGGTTTCTTGTTTAAATCGTAAAATCTGGCTCCACAATGGTTGCAGAGCACTTTGGTTCCTAGGTCAGGTTTCGCCACCCGTTATCCTCCAGGGGTTATCATTCATCGACAAGATGAACAGCCAATTGCCATGTTCCATGGGCTCTGTCAAAAGTAAAAAAAAGGAAAAGAAAAAATCCTTCCTCCCGCGGCGTAAATGGGGGCCGAGAACGGCTACCCCAGGTCCGGCAAACATGTTAACTATTCTGCCCGTCTTCCACCCCTCTCCCCCGTCCCTTAAACCTTTCGGGGGAAGCAAAAAAGGCCGGGCGCGTAAGGAGCTACGATTTGACGCCATTGATTTCCCGCCGTTCCAAGGCTTTAAGCGGCAGCGCCGCCGTTCCCGGCGACAAATCCATGTCCCACCGCGCCCTCATGATCGGCGCCGTTGCGATCGGGGAAAGCCGGGTCCGGGGGCTGTTGGAAAGCGAAGACGTGCTCCGGACGGCGGCCGCTCTGACGGCGCTCGGGGTTAGCGTCACTAAAGGCGCGGATGGGGCCTGGCGGGTGCTTGGCCGGGGTGTCGGCGGCTTGGCGGAACCGGCGACGGTGCTCGACCTGGGAAATTCCGGCACCGGGGCGCGGCTGCTCATGGGGCTGCTGGCGAGCCATCCTTTTACCAGCCAGTTCACCGGCGATGCCTCCCTCAACAGCCGCCCCATGGGCCGGGTGATAAAACCCCTGGAACAAATCGGCGCCGTCTTCAACGCCCGGGAAGGCGGGCGGTTGCCCCTGGCCCTGACCGGTACAGCGGAACCGGTGCCGATAACCTATGAGCTTCCCGTTGCGTCCGCCCAGGTCAAATCGGCGATCCTGCTGGCCGGCCTGAACACGCCGGGCCGGACCACGGTGATCGAACCCAAGCCCACCCGGGATCATACGGAACGGATGCTTCGGCATTTCGGCGCCGAAGTCAAAATAACTGATCTGGATCAGGGGGCGCGTTCCATTGTCCTCACCGGCCAGCCTGAAATTACCGCCCGTCCGGTCACCGTTCCCGGCGACATCTCGTCCGCCGCCTTTCCCCTGGTGGCGGCGTTGATCGTCCCGGGCTCTGACGTCACTCTCACCGGTATCGGCGTCAATCCGCTGAGAACCGGACTGCTTGAAACGCTCGGTGAAATGGGGGCCTCCCTTACCGTTGCCAACCGGCGGGAAGAGGCCGGCGAGGAAGTCGCCGACCTTCACGTCCAGGCCGGCCCTCTGAGGGGCGTGACGGTGCCTGCCGTCCGCGCGCCAGCGATGATCGATGAATACCCCGTCCTCGCCGTAGCCGCGGCCTATGCCCGGGGCGAGACCCGTATGGAGGGCCTGAGTGAGCTCCGGGTCAAGGAAAGCGACCGTCTTCGTGCCATTGCCGCCGGGTTGGCGGCGGCCGGCGTCGGGATCGAGGAAGGGGAAGATTATCTGGTGGTTAACGGCACGGGGGGCCCCGTCGCCGGCGGCGCCCGCATCGAGACCGGCCTGGATCACCGCATCGCCATGGCGTTCCTGGTGCTGGGCATGGCCGCCGCCGCGCCCATCGTGATTGATGACGCGGCGCCCATCGAAACCAGCTTTCCCGACTTCGCCGGCCTGATGAACGGCCTCGGCGCCTGTATCGAAGAGGAGAAACAACCTTGATTATCGCTATTGATGGACCGGCCGCCGCCGGCAAGGGAACTCTGGCCCGCCGGCTGGCCGATCATTTTTCCCTGGCCCTGCTGGATACCGGGCTGCTCTACCGGGCCACCGGCCTGAAGGTGTTGAACAGCGGCGGCGACCCGGCGGATGTAAGCGCGGCCGCCGCCGCCGCCCGGGCGCTGGACCCGGAAGACCTGAAAAATCCCGAGTTACGGGCGGACGGTGCGGCCAACGCCGCCTCCAAGGTCGCGGTGATTCCCGAGGTGCGGGCTGCCTTGCTTGAATTTCAGCGGGATTTTGCGAAAAACCCGCCAAATGGGGCTAAGGGCGCGGTAATCGACGGTCGCGACATCGGTACCGTGGTCTGTCCCGGCGCCGATGTGAAGCTGTTTATCACCGCCAGTGCCGAAGTTCGGGCCGAAAGGCGCCTTAAAGAGTTGCAGGAACGGGGTCTCGAAGCTATATATGCCCGCGTTCTGCAGGATATGAAGGAACGGGACGCCCGGGATTCAGGCCGGGATGTCGCCCCGTTGAAGCCGGCCGAGGATGCATTCTTCCTCGATACCAGCGGCTTGGATGCCGAAGCGGTGTTTGCAACGGCACTCGATCATATCCTTAAGCAGAACAGTTTCGGTTAAGACGCCTGCTTCGCGCCCGCACCGGAAATCTATGAACCGAGCGTCCGCCTCCGAACCAGGGGGTGGTGATTGTAATCGTTGTTTCGTACCGCAAAGACCGCCGGAAAAACCGGCTGGCCGGGAAAAAACTGAAATATTAAGGAAGACCGACCCATGACTCCTGCCAATATGCAATCCGCCTCCAGTGGTGAGGCGCCCGTAAGCAAGGAAAATTTCGCCGACCTGTTGGAAGAATCCCTTGGCCCCGATGGCCGTTTTGAAGGCCAGGTGATCAAGGGCACCGTGATTAAAGTTGAAAACGACGTGGTTGTCGTCGATGTCGGCCTCAAATCCGAAGGCCGGGTTTCAATCAAGGAATTCGCCACCCCCGGCAAAGACACCGTAATTTCCGCCGGCGACAAGATTGATGTTTTCGTCGAACGGTTTGAAGACAAGGATGGGGTCGTCCGCCTCAGCCGTGAAAAAGCGCGCCGCGAGGAAGCCTGGACCGACCTGGAAAAAGCCTTCACCGCGCAAGAACGCGTCAACGGGGTTATCTTTGGCCGCGTCAAAGGCGGCTTTATCGTCGACCTGGCCGGCGCCGTTGCCTTCCTGCCCGGATCCCAGGTGGATATCCGCCCCGTGCGCGACATCAACCCGCTGATGGGAAAGCCGCAGCCCTTCCAGATTCTAAAGATGGACCGGGCGCGCAACAATATTGTCGTCTCCCGCCGTGCCGTGTTGGAAGAAACCCGCGCCGAAGCCCGCTCCGAACTGATTTCCAATCTCAAGGAAGGCCAAGTTCTCGAAGGCGTGGTCAAGAACATCACCGATTACGGCGCATTCGTGGACCTTGGCGGCGTTGACGGCCTGCTGCATGTCACCGACATCGCCTGGCGGCGCATCAACCACCCCAGCGAATCGTTGCAGATCGGACAAACCATCAATGTTCAGGTGATCCGCTTCAACGCCGATACCCAGCGCATCTCTTTGGGCATGAAGCAGCTTGAAACCGATCCCTGGGAAGGCGTTGCCGAAAAGTATCCGGTCGGCGCCAAGTTCACCGGACGCATCACCAACATCACCGATTACGGCGCTTTCGTCGAACTGGAACCGGGTGTCGAAGGCCTGGTTCACGTTTCGGAAATGAGCTGGACGAAAAAGAACGTCCATCCCGGAAAAATCGTTTCCACCAGCCAGGAAGTCGAGGTCACGGTATTGGAAACCGATTCCGAAAAACGCCGCATCAGCCTCGGCCTCAAGCAGAGCGAACCCAATCCCTGGGAAGCCTTTGTTAACGATCACCCGGTCGGTTCCGAAGTCGAGGGCGAGATCAAGAACATCACCGAATTCGGACTGTTCATCGGCTTTGCCGGCGATATCGATGGCATGGCGCATCTGTCGGACCTGTCGTGGGGGCAATCGGGCGAAGAAGCGCTTACCGGTTTCAATAAGGGCGACATGGTCAAGGCCAAGGTCCTGGATGTGGACGTGGAAAAAGAACGCATCAGCCTGGGGATCAAGCAGTTGAGCGAAGATCCCTTCGAAGGGCAGTTCGCCACCACCAAGAAAGGCGATGTCGTCACCTGCACGGTGTCCGCGATCACCGACGGCGGCATCGAAGTCAAGGTCGGCGATGGCGTGCCCGGTTTTATCCGCAAGGCCGAACTCAGCCGCGAGCGTAGCGAACAGCGTCCCGACCGGTATGCCGTCGGCGACAAGGTGGACGCCAAGATCACCCAGATCGATCCGAAGTCCCGGCGTTTGACGCTTTCGGTCAAGGCCCTCGAAGCGGCCGAAGAAAAGAAAGCCATGGCCGAATACGGTTCAACCGCTTCCGGCGCATCGCTGGGCGACATTCTGGGCGCGGCGATGAAGCAAAAGGCTGAAACGGCGTCCGAAGCTGAAACCGCAGACGAAGAAGACGCAGAGGCGGATAAGCCGGCCGCCAAGGCTAAGGCAAAAACCAAGACAAAGGCCAAAGCCAAGACCAAGGCGAAAAAATAAGCCGCGGCCCAGGGCCGGTCAGGGCCGGACCGCCATTCCGATAGCGGAGGGTGACATGTCGCTGGAAACGGATCAGATCGTCGATCGGCGACGGCTGAAACGCCGCCTCGGCGTGTGGCGGCTTGTCGCCGTCCTCTCCGTTATCGCCGCCGGTGTGGTTTTGGCCTCCCGCTTCGAAGGCATTCCCGGCCGGCCTTACGTTGCAAGGCTTTCCGTCGACGGCCTCATCGTTGACGATTCCTTCCGCGACCAGGCTTTGGCGGACGTCGCCGAAGACGACAAGGTCCGGGCGCTGATTGTGGAAATCAACAGCCCCGGCGGAACCGTGGTCGGCGGAGAATCCCTATTCCGCCATCTGCGTAAGGTGGCGGAAAGCAAGCCGGTGGTGGCGGTAATGGGGGAACTGGCGACTTCGGCGGGGTATATGACGGCTCTGGGCGCGGACCGGCTGTTCGCCCGAAGCGGCACCATCACCGGATCCATCGGTGTCATCTTGCAAACCGCCGACATCACCGGGCTTCTGGAAAAACTGGGGATTAAGCCGGAAGTGGTGAAAAGCGGGCCGATGAAAGCCCAACCCAATCCATTCGAACCCTTCAGCCCGCAGGCCCGCGAAGTCGCTCTCTCCGTGGTCCTCGATATCCATGAGATGTTCATCGATATGGTCACCGACCGGCGGGGATTGTCCCGGGGCGATGTCACGCCGATGGCCGACGGGCGCATCTATACCGGCCGTCAGGCCCTTGCCAACGGCCTGATCGACGCCCTGGGCGGAATTGGAGAGGCCCGGAACTGGCTGGATGAAAAACATAGTATTTCCGCCACTCTTCCCCTGAAAAACGTGAAAATCAGGGGGGATGAGGACTTTTTTGACAAACTTGTTCCCGAAAGTTTAGGAAAAATGCTGTTTTCAGAACGACTTAGACTTGACGGTTTGGTTTCACTTTGGCACCCTGATCTCAGGTAACGTTGTTTTAGCGTTGGGGCGGCGTCCGGGCCGGAACAAAAGTCCGTTTCGGAAAGAGTCGTCAAGCGAACGCGTTAATAAAAATAGAACAGGGTTTAACTCAGAGGATTTTCATTGAGGGGGATCGGCCCATGACCAAGTCGGAATTGATCGCGCGGCTGGCCGAGGCCAATCCACACCTGTATCAACGGGATGTGGAGCGCATCGTCACCACTATCTTTGACGAAATAACCGCGACCCTTGCCCGGGGAGACCGGGTCGAGCTTCGCGGGTTCGGTGCCTTTTCCGTGAAAAAGCGGGGCTCCCGGATCGGACGTAATCCCCGGACCGGAGATGCGGTCGATGTCGAGGCCAAATACATTCCCTATTTTAAAACAGGGAAACAGTTACGGGAAATGCTGAACCGGTAGGCCCGTTGCCGCCGCTCTGGAGCATTTCCGGTTTGATCAGGATCGGCGGAAATGTTCTGCCTTATTGCGATTACGCAAATACGTCGTCGCGGATCGGCTCGATCCGCTCGAAATTTGCTCTTTTTTGTTGTTACGCAAATGTGTCGTCGCGAATCGGCTCGATCCGCTCGAAATTTGCGATAGAGACCAAGGACCCCAGGGCCATGAACAGGATCTTCGGTTGGGTCATCCTGCTT
>JAOUPW010000131.1 GCA_029879665.1 Rhodospirillales bacterium
CAAAGAGAACTTTTGCTTAAGGCCTTTGATCAGGGACAGTTTGGAAAAATCCGGATTTATTTTATCCGGAGCGTAAATCAGTCCGGATTGGACAACGTTGCTGAAAACGGCGATTAAAAGCAGCAATCCCATGATTGGCGCCATCGCAATACCCAGGTCAGTCAGAATATCGTAGAAGAGAAACCGGATCTGATTCTGATCCATGGTAATATCATGTCCGGATTCAAGAAATTTGATGGACATGAACGTAACGTCCTTCATCAGCTTAGGCGTCATAATTATGATGCCCATGGCGCCACCGAGAAGAATTGCCCAGTTCTTGACTTCCTGGGACTGGGAAACCTGACCCTTTTTACTGGCCTGATTCAACTTTCGTTGTGTCGGGTCTTCTGTTTTTTGTGAGTCGTCTTCTTCTTCAGCCATTTATCACCTTAATCGTCCGGGGGGCTGGGTTACCTTGCGCCGTCAGGGGGCCAGGAAAACACCATACCCTTCCTCAAACTTAGACAAGAAAATCAATATAATTGTGGAAAGCGAAATGGTCATGACGATGATCTGAACGCCGATTTGCACCGGCAGACCAAAGAAGAATACCGGCAAGGCCGGCATCAGCCGGCCGACGACACCGAGTCCGACATAATAAACCAGGGCGACCACCAGAAACGGGCTTGCCAATTTCACGCCGAGGGCAAAACTGTCCGCAACCTGCCGCATGAGTAATTGGGAGAAATCCCCCAAGGGAAGGGGCTGTCCGGGGATGAACAGACTATAACTGTCGGCGATGGCCTGTATCATCAAGTGATGCATATCAGCCGCGAACATGGCAACGATTCCCAAGGTTGCAAAAAAGTTCGCAAAAATAGAACTTTGCTGTTCCGAAAGGGCGTCACGAATAAAAGCATTGGCCATGGACATGAAATAAGAGGTCATCGTGCCTGCAATCTGCAATGCGGCAAGAAGAAAACGGCCAAGAACACCGAAAAACATACCGATAAAAATTTCACTTATCAAAAGCAGCGCAAGGACACCTAAATCTGAGGGCAACCCCGGCAAGGAACCGGCAAGAACGGGGGTCAGGATGAAACTTATGGCAAGCGCCAACAGCAACCTCACCTGAATGGTTACATAGGAGGCGCTGAATCCCGGCAACAGAACAAGCGCCGCGCCAATCCTGGCAAAAATCAATAAGAACGAAAAAATGTTGAGGGCGAGAAATTCCTGAAGCATTAGGGTGACTCGGGACGGATAAAAACCATTTGGCCGGGGTTCGTTTGTCCCGTGGCAAGCGCAGTTCCGGGGTGATCGGAGTTACCCCCGGCGGGCCCCGGGGCGGTTCGCCCCCTCGGGAGGATGGCGGCGTTCACTCGGCGGTCCCCCTCGCCCTTCGCGCCGCGTCCTTATGAAACAACCGGTCTGGTCCCATCAAATGATTCCTAACAGTCTTGAACCGTTCCAGGCCCTATCCCAAAGTTCCTATTCGGGTGAACAGTTCCTGGCTAAATTCTATAAGGGTTCTCATCATGAACGGAAGAAAGACGATAAGGGACACAAATATCACCACGATTTTCGGCACGAACGTCAGGGTCATTTCCTGGATTGTGGTCAAGGCCTGAAAGAGGGCGATGATAAGTCCGCTCAGAAGCGCCATCGCCAGCAACGGTCCGCAAACTTTCAGGGCGACGATTAAGGCTTCGCGGCCAATTTCAAGAACGAGTGTTTCGTTCATGATTTAACACTGGGCTTAGCATTGACTCCCATGCGACGAGGACCCCGTCCTAGATCGGCATCCGAAGAATATCCTTGTAAGCCTCAATAACCTTGTCCCTGACGGAAACGACCGTACGCAGGGTCAATTCCGCCTCGGCGATAGCCGTTACCACTTCATTCAGATCGGCCCGATCGGCAACGGCGGCAAGGGAGACATTCTCACTTTGCTGGTTGATTTTTACCGCCTCTCGGATGGCTCCCTTCACCAGATCGGAAAAGTCCTGCTCCGGCTCCTTATCGCGGGCATCAATTCCGGAAATGCCGCTATTAGAAGCCCGTTGATAGGCGGAGACTGCGTTGGATATGCTGCCTGCGGGAAGTGCCATTTTCGATCTCCTGGCCGATTTTTTAAGCCGGTTATTTAGTTGCTGTTATTGAGACAGGATATCAATCGCGCCTTGCAGCATGCCTTTCGAGGCCTTGATCACACTAAGATTCGCCTCATAGGACCGCTGAGCCTCGCGCATATCCATCATTTCAATCAGCGAATTGACGTTGGGCGCATTCACATAACCTTCCGCATTGGCGGCGGGATGGCCGGGATCATGACGTTTGTTGAACGCTGACTTATCGACCCCGATTTTGTCTACCCGGACCGTATTAACACCGATGGACCGATCCAGTTCATTCCTAAAGGTAATGACTTTTCTACGGTAGGGATCCTCGCCCAGCTTGCGCGGCAGCGATTCAGCATTGGCGATATTTTCAGATATTACCCGCAGACGCGTGCCCTGCGTTTTCATGCCGGCCGCGGAAATCCGAAAAGTCTTGAACAGGTCATCCATCCGGCAAAACCCTATAATCCAGTTCTTTGTATCGCCTGACTACTTACCAAGTGCAATTCTGAACATGGAAAGATGTTTTTTATAAATCTGCGTAGTAAGCCTATAGGAAATCGAATTTTCATTGATTTTTGATACCTGCTCTTCAAGCACCACCGCGTTTCCGTTGGGTGAGGATTCGTTTGACTTTGGCGAAATCTCCACCGACGAACCGTCACGGACCGCACGTGCGTCTCCCAGGTGTTTGGGATTGCTCGTCGCCATCGAGACAGGCTTGGACCTCGCCACCAATTCCTTAAACTGAATCGGTTTAAGGTCCCGGGGCTTGTAATTCGGAGTGTCTGCATTGGCGATGTTCTGAGCAAGGACTTCCTGACGGTGCGAAAGCCAGGACAGTCGCTTTTTCATGGCCTCAAAAACTGCGATCTTGCCGAAATCCATACTCTTCGATGCCCAAAGGCACGCCTCTCCAAGGGGGGTCTGCTGTCTGCCCTTCCGGCAGCGCCGAGATCCTGAGGGAAAATTTATTGCTCTTAGAGCGGAGTATCACAGGGCAATATTAAGAATCAGTAAAGGATGAATTCGCCTGAAATCCGAGTCTCCGGAAAGACGCTCCGGCGCGGTTTCACATAACTAAAATGGATTATATGTATTTGATTTTATAGGGTTTTTTGCATTTTTTACGGTTAAAGATTTCTTAAACTTGTTGCGGGAGATTCGACCTCAGGAGCTGCGGTTTCGCGCCCCTCAAAGCTCGGTCTGTTAACCATAAATCCGGGCATGTCCATAACAGGAAAACACCTTGCCGGACTCTGAAAAAAAGGATTCTCGCCGAAAAACGGAGGCAGTGGCAGTTGCCCTGTCTTACCAGGGCGATATCGATTCCGCGCCAAAGGTCGTCGCCGGTGGACGGGGGTCCATTGCCGAGCAAATCCTCCAGATCGCCTTTGCCAATGATGTTAAGGTTCGCGAAGATGCCGATCTTGCGGAACTTCTTAGCGCAATCGATATCGATAGTGAAATCCCGGTTGAAGCATTTGCAGCTGTGGCCGAAATACTAAATTACGTTTATCGCGCCAACGGTGGCGCCCATGGTGCTTCCGGTACCGTATCCAGGGGGTTTTTCCAATCTGGGGTTAATGAGGATGGAGGCTCCGCATCATGACGGATTCAAATATGCCACCGGCCAATTCCGGTGGAGTCCTTGACATCGAAACTGAAGTTCAAAAAGTCTCATCCTTGATTGCAACGGCGAGAAGATTGCTTGCCGCAAACAAGATGGTGGATTTATCAGCGTTATCCGGCAAAGTCATGTCTCTTTGCGAAGCAATCAATCGGGCCTCCCCTCCTGAAAATTCGGATAAGATTATTTCGGCGGTTGATGAAATTTCCGGAGATTTGGATCGATTGGCGGAAGAGCTCACTTCACAATATAACGGAGTGAACGCCATATTTCAGGATGCTGCACCCAATCAGGTGATTTCGGCTTATGTCAAAGCCAAGGACAAAACCTGATGACGAGTTCAATCTGCCATAAAATGGAGACCGTCAATGGCGGGTAATTTGATCTTTTTCAAAGAGCCAGAGCAATCTATCTGCCCTTTCTCGAGAATAGATCGCGCACGTTATTCTTTTTCGGTTTTCTGATATGGACCTTGCCGATTATTTACGTTTTTTCTTTGCATTGCTGTTTGTATTGGGCCTGATCGGTGCTCTGGCATTAACAGCTCGAAAAATGGGCTATGGAATCCGGCCCACCATGGGCGGCGTAAAAAAGAAAAGACTGTCGCTGGTCGAGGTTATGCCTATTGATGGGAAAAGGCGGCTGGTATTAGTGCGGCGGGATAATGTGGAACATCTGATTTTAATGTCGGCGACATTGGAAACCATTGTCGAAAGTGGCATTCCCGCCCCAGGCGATGATCCGCGAGAAGGCAACAATAAGGAAAGCGGTCCCGGGCCGGCCGCAACGACGAAGCACGAAAAGGCCGGCGGCGCATGACGCAAAATATAAAAACTGCCGCCCTGATTTTAGTCCTGACCGGAATAGGGGTCCTTGCCGCCGGCATTTATCCGGCTCAAGCACAATCCCTGTCCATTGATCTGGGCGGCGAAGGGGCCACGATGACGTCGCGCCTCATGCAGATGATCGCCCTGATCACCGTCCTCAGCCTGGCGCCGTCGATCCTGGTCATGGTGACGTCCTTTACCCGGATCATTATCGTCCTTTCTTTTGTCCGGACGGCCATGGGCACCCAGCAGACGCCCCCCAATCAGGTTCTGGTCAGCCTCGCGCTGTTCCTGACGGCATTTATCATGATGCCGACCATGGAAGAATCTTACAATCAGGGGATCAAGCCCTTGATAGATGGCCAGATTGAGGAATTCGAGGCGTTTGAACGGACGGTCGATCCATTCCGTAAGTTCATGATGAATTACGTCCGCGAACAGGATCTGGCCTTGTTTGTTGATATCGGCAAGGTGAGCGATGCCCAGGTACAGGAGAAAATGCCTCTCAGGGTTCTGATTCCGGCTTTCATCATCAGCGAGTTGCGCCGGGCCTTTGAAATCGGGTTTCTGATCTTCATTCCTTTCCTGATCATTGACATGGTGGTGGCGTCAGTCCTGATGTCCATGGGCATGATGATGCTGCCCCCCATCCTCATCGCCCTTCCCTTCAAAATTATCTTTTTCGTGCTGGTCGACGGTTGGTACATGATCGTCGGCAATCTGGTCCGGGGATTCGGCGGATAATTTTTCTGTTCCTGTAACCGAAACCACCCCTGATGTGAGACATGACGGAAGGGTATGGCTGGTATCCTCAGGGTGCATATCTCCAGGTTTTATTTTACTATATAATAGTGTAGTTTAAGGTGGACGCGAGCCTCGCCCATGCACGGAAAAAAGGAGGTTAGCCATGTCAGTAAAAGTCAAAAAATCAAAAGAAACGAAGGACGTCTCCCCAGCGAAAGAGTCCGGGGGGACCAGTTTGGCGGAACGGGTTGTGCAACACCCCCTTCTGTCGCTACGGGAAGAAGTCGACCGCCTGTTCGACGATTTCTTCTCCGGTTTCTCCCTAGGCCCCTTCGGACGGCATGCTTTTGACCTTGAGCCGTTCCGGAAAATAGAAAGCCGGCTTCCCAGCTTCAGTGGATTTTTCCCGCGGATGGATGTTGGCGAGACGGACGCGGAATATACGCTAACCGCCGAACTTCCGGGAATGGATGAAAAGGACATCGAAATTACGCTGTCCAATGGCGTTGTCAGCATCGAGGGAGAGAAGAAAGAAGAAAAAGAAGAAAAGAAGAAAGACTACCGCTTGATGGAACGGCATTACGGAAGCATCAGCCGGTCCTACAGATTGCCTGAAGAGGTCAATGAAGACAAAGCGGAAGCCACCTTCGAAAAAGGTATCCTGGTTATCAAGATACCCAAAACCAAGTCCACAAAAAAAATGAAAAAAGTAAAGATTCGGAGCGGATGAATTAGCGGTTCCGAGATGTCGGAGATTATGCCTCAAGGCTTGGCGGCTCGGCCGGGCCTATTTTTTTGGATGTATAAGTTCTTGAACAAATTCCGGCAAGGCGAATGCGCCAACGTGGACGGCGGGATTGTAATACCGGGTTTTTAATCCGGCTTTTTGAAAACGTGCACTTAATTCGGATTCTGAAATTTTT
>JAOUPW010000132.1 GCA_029879665.1 Rhodospirillales bacterium
CAGCCACCGGGTAGGGAGAGGCATGGTTGGCGGCCCAGTAGGCCGCCGGGTCCCAGTTGCTGTTTCCGAAAAAGGCGTCGATCATGGCCGAATCGTCAGGATATTCCATGACGTTGGGCGGACCATAAGGGGGATAATTCGCGGCCGGGCTACCTTGAATATCGAACCGGGTGTTCACGCCGCTACGGATGGCGCCGGCTTTGTTACCGGTATCGACGCTCACATCCATGCCGCCGCAGGCGTTCGGCTGACCGGTGGCGATGGCGTTGCCGGCGGCTTGAGCACCAGAACCGGTATCGGGGTCCAACAGCCCGAAGTTACCGGGAGCGATAGTTCCGCCGCCGCCACCCTTGGCTGTGTACTGTTTGCCGGTGTGACGATCGATATCATAAAAATCCTGGGTCGGATCCCCCTCAAACGGATTGCAGGCAAACAGCGGCGCCCGGTTGCAGATGTAATTGGCGAGTCTCGCCGTGGCAGAGGCATTCAGAGTCACAAAATTGGCGGATCCGCTTTTGTTCAACACCTCCAGAACCGGGCGGAGCAAAAGGTTTATATTTTCCGCGTTGAGGGTCACCGAGGCGATGGTCGCGTTTTCGTAGTCGACGGCAGTGGACGTGCCTGTAGCCCAGCCGTCCTCGGTGTAATACGTGACGGTGTTGATGGATAAGGTGACTCCGCCACCGCCGGAAAAATTGGTGCTCTGCACCGCGATCGCGGCGGCATCATTGCCCCGGTTAAAAGCGTCCGATTTTGCGTTGAGTTGCAAAGCGGCGGCCTTGGCGGCGGCATCGGCCGCGTTCTGCATTTGCGAACGCAGCACCATCATCCGACCGACATCCACAGCCAGCACGCCGACTCCCATCAGCAGGATCGCAAAGAAAGCCATCAGGATGGCCATGCTTCCCCGGGTGTCGCCGTGGAACCCGCGCAGCCTTTCAAACAGGAACACGGGCGTGCCGTCGATAACGCGCGCGGCCTCCGCATTCCGTTTTTCCGTAAACATTTCTTTCAACATCCTCATTGTTCTCACTACTTCCCACATTCAATTCGCAACGACAGAAAGAAGCAAAAAACAGAAATTAATATTACCAGATAAATGCCTCGATCGTATCCCCTGGGGCCCTAACGTCTCCGGCCACTGGCCGGTATATAAAATCAAATTATGTAAAAAACTCTTATTACCCCCAGCATTATCCCTCGGAAACAAAGGATAAACAGTGACACATGTCACAGCACATTGATTATTAACGCATTGTAATTATTAAATTATTAAAGCCGTATGGCGTAATATTCCTTACAAAACGGCCGCCGAGCGCGCCGCTTGGTCATACAGCCCCGATAGCGCCCTCAACATCCGCGCTACGTGAACGATCTCACTGGTATCCAAACTCAGCGTTTCCAGGGTGTCCATCAGACAGTTGACCCGGACTTCCTGATAACGCCCGCAGGCCGCCCGTCCATTGGCGGTGACCGCATAAATGGACTCTTTTCCCTTCCGGGATCCCTTGACCAACCCGAGCTTTACCAGTTTTTTCAGGCTATAGGTCACCAGATGGGTGTCTTCGATGTTCAGGACAAGACAAATATCCGACAATTTTTTATCCCGTCCACGATGGTTGACCGAATGCAGGACCAGAACGTCCAGCGCGCCCACTTCCTGGATACCGGCGGCGCCCATGCAGCGCTCCATCCAGCGGGAAAATGCGTGCCAGGATACGATCAGGCCAAACTCGAATTCACTGAGCTCGGCGCCCTCGCCCACCGCCAGATGGGCGGAGGATACGATTCGTTGAGAATGATTTCCCTTAACAATCCTGTCGTCGCTTTGGTCTTTCGCCGTCATGGGAGTCTCCTTTTATTTTTCAACCGGGGGCGGACCAAATCCTCCGCCCCCCGGGGTTTCGATGACGAACATATCCCCGGACGCCATGGCGGTACTGTCGGTGCCGCTTAATTCTTCCCTATTACCGTCGGCGCGGATCACATAATTCCGTCCGCAGCCGCCGGCTTCTCCGCCGTTCTGGCCGAAGGGCGCAACCCGGCGGCGGCCGGACAGAATCGCCGCCGTCATGTCTTCGCGAAATTCGATCCGGCGGATCACGCCGTTGCCGCCCCGGTGCGCGCCCGCGCCGCCGCTGCCCTGCCGGATGGCGAACGAACGCACCAGAACCGGATACCGCCATTCCAGAACTTCCGGATCGGTGAGCCGGGAATTGGTCATATGGGTATGCACCGCGTCGGCGCCGTCGAAATCCGGACCGGCGCCGGAACCGCCGCAGATGGTTTCGTAATACTGATAGCGGTCATTGCCGAAGGTGAAATTATTCATGGTGCCTTGCGCGGCGGCGAGAATACCGAGCGCACCATAAAGGGTATCGGTGATGATCTGCGACGTTTCCACGTTGCCGGCGACGACGGCGGCCGGATAGCGCGGATTGAGCATACATCCCTCGGGCAACACGATCCGGATCGGCTTCAGACATCCGGCGTTGAGCGGAATGTCTTCGTCCACCAGGGTGCGGAAAACATAGAGGACCGCGGCCCGGCACACCGCCGACGGCGCATTGAAATTATTTTCCGTCTGCGGCGAAGTGCCGGAAAAATCCACTGTTGCCGAGCGTGTTTTCCTGTCGATGGATATGGCTACCTTGATGACGCTGCCGTCATCCATTTCGCAGGTGAATTCCCCGTCCGACATCCCGTCGAGCACCCGGCGCACGGATTCTTCCGCGTTGTCCTGGACATGCCTCATATAGGCCCGCACCACATCCAGGCCGAAATGCGCGACCATTTTGCGCAATTCGGCGACACCTTTTTCGTTGGCCGCGATCTGGGCCTTGAGATCGGCGATATTCTGGCCCGGGTTGCGCGCCGGCCACTCGCCTGAGGACAAGAGATCGATGAGGGCGCTTTCGCGGAATTCCCCTCGCTCGACCAGCAGGAAGTTGTCAATCAGAACCCCCTCCTCCTCCACCGTGCGGCTGTCCGGCGGCATGGACCCGGGGGTGATGCCGCCGATGTCGGCGTGATGGCCCCTTGAAGCGACAAAAAAGAGAATTTCACGTCCATCGTCGTTGAACACCGGGGTTATCACCGTCACGTCGGGAAGGTGCGTGCCGCCATTATAAGGCGCGTTCAGGACATAGACGTTTCCGGGTTTCATCTCCCCCTGGTTTTCCCGAATCACCGTCTGCACGCTTTCGCCCATGGAGCCCAGATGAACGGGCATGTGCGGGGCGTTGGCGATCAGATTGCCGCCGGTGTCGAACAGGGCGCAGGAAAAATCCAGCCGTTCCTTGATGTTCACTGAATAGGCGGTGTTGGCCAGCGTCGCTCCCATCTGTTCGGCGATGGACATGAACAGATTGTTGAAGATTTCCAGCATTACCGGGTCCACGTCGGTGCCGATGGCAACGGTCTTCCTCCGGGGTTCGACCCGACGAAGCACTAGGTGGTTGCGCGACGTCACCTCGGCCCGCCATCCCGGCTCGACCACAGTGGTGGCATTGGCCTCGATCATGATCGCGGGACCGTTGAGCGCGGCACCAGGAGGCAGTGCGTCCCGGTCATACACCGGGGTCGAATGCCACGCGTCTTCGCTGTACATGCTGACCTTATCCAGGGGCTCGGGCACGGCGGAATCCGCCGGGATTTCCCGTTCCGGGTCATCGACGGACGCGGCCCCGCCGATGGCCTCGACCGACAAGGCTTCGATGATCACGCTCCGCTCGGACATGACGAAGCCGAAGCGTTGGCGATGGGCGGCCTCGAAGGCGGCAACGGACGGGACCCGCCGTCCGGCGGGAATGATAAAAGCGGTATCGGTCCCTTCGTAACGGACATGGAAGTTGCGCAGAACGGTAATTTGAGCCCTCTCCACGCCCTGATCCATCAATTCGGCGGACGCCTCCGCCTCAAGCGCGTCGAAAAAAACTTCAAGACTGTCGATCAGGGGTTGATCCATCTCGGCCTCAACCGCACGTTCACGCATGGCCCGCATATCCGCCAGCCCCATGCCGTAAGCCGACAGCACGCCGGCGAAGGGGTGGATGAACACCCGGCTCATGCCCAAGGCATCGGCGACCAGACAGGCGTGCTGCCCGCCGGCACCGCCGAAGCAGTTGAGCGTGTATTCGGTCACGTCGTAGCCCCGCTGCACGGAGATTTGCTTGATCGCGTTGGCCATGTTTTCGACGGCGATTTTCAGGAAACCCTCCGCCACCTGCTCGGGCGTACGCTCCTCGCCGGTGGCGCGGGAAATTTCGCTCGCCAGTTCGGAAAATTTTCTTTTCGATTGATCCGCGTCCAGGGGCTGATCCGCTCCCGGGCCGAATACGGCCGGAAAAAAACGCGGCTGGATCTTGCCCAACACCACGTTGCAGTCGGTGACCGCCAGCGGCCCGCCCCGGCGATAACACGCCGGTCCCGGATCGGCACCGGCGGAATCCGGCCCGACGCGGAAGCGCGCGCCGTCGAAATGCAGCTTGGAACCGCCGCCGGCGGCCACCGTATGAATGCGCATCATCGGCGCACGCATGCGCACACCCGCGACCTGGGTTTCGAAGGCGCGTTCGTATTCGCCATCGTAATGGGAAACATCGGTGGAGGTGCCGCCCATGTCGAAGCCGATCACCTGGGTGAAGCCGGCCATCGCCGCCGTCCGCGCCATCCCGACGACGCCACCGGCCGGACCGGAGAGGATGCTGTCTTTTCCCTGAAACCGCATGGCGTCGGTCAGGCCGCCATTGGATTGCATGAACATCAACCGGGTGCCGCCCAGGTTGGCGGCGATCCGGTCGACGTAGCGGCGCAGGATGGGGGAAAGATAGGCATCGACCACGGTGGTATCGCCGCGGCTGACCAGTTTCATCAAGGGGCTGACTTCGTGAGAGGTTGAAACCTGAGTGAAACCGATGCGCCGCGCGGCGTCGGCAACCCGGGATTCATGATCTGGAAAACGGTATCCATGCATGAAGACGATGGCCGCCGAGCGGATTCCGGCGCCATAGGCATCCTCAAGTCCTTCGCGGGCGGTTCGCAGGTCAAGGGGTTCGATCAGTTCGCCGGTTGCCGAAAGGCGTTCCGGCACTTCGATCACCCGTTCGTAAAGAAGTTCCGGCAACAGGATATGACGTTTAAAAAGTTCCGGACGATTCTGATAGCCGATCCGCAAGGCATCGGCGAATCCCCTGGTGACCAACAGCACCGTGCGGTCGCCTTGGCGTTCCAGTAACGCGTTGGTCGCCACCGTGGTTCCCATTTTAACGGCTTCAATGGCATCGGGCGGCACGCCCCCTCCGGGATCAACCCCAAGGAGGCGTCGAATGCCTTCCAGGGCCGCGTCCTCATAAACTTCCGGATTTTCCGAAAGAAGTTTTTCGGTGACCAGATCGCCGCCGGGGGTTTTGGCGACCACATCGGTGAAGGTACCGCCCCGGTCGATCCAGAATTGCCAGGCGACCTCGGAGTTGGTGCTTTTCCCTGGGGAACCGTTGTTTTTTGTAACCGCCATCACCGCTTATTCCAATTGCCGAAAGGTTATCAATAATAAAATACTTGCATTTTATCAATAAATCGTCAATGAATTATAACATTCAACGTTTTCCGTTCCCAGGCTCGAAGAAGCCCATGGAAGACTTGAATGTAACTTTGTGCAAAACTGACGGGATAAAATTAAATTCCATAGGGAGGAATCATAATGAAATTTTACAAACTCGCCGCAATCTCGGCTGCCCTGGCCCTAACGACGGGGATCGCTCATGCCGCCGAGAAATGGGATATGGCCGCCGCCTACAGCGACAGCATTTTCCACACCAAGAACATAAAGCTGTTCGCCGACGACGTGAAAAAGGAAACCGGCGGCAAACTTGAAATCAACGTCCACCCCGGCGGTGCATTGATCAAGAAGAACAAAGACAACCGCAAGGCTGTCCGCAGCGGTCAGATTCCCATCGGTGAATTTCTGCTGTCCTGGTATTCCAACGAAAATCCTTTGTACGCCCTGGATACCCTTCCCTTTCTGGCATCCAGCTACGACAAGGCGACAAAATTGTGGAAGTCTTCCCGCGGCGCCATCGAAAAATCATTCGACAAGCAGGGCCTCATGGTTCTCTACGGCGTGCCCTGGCCGCCCCAGGCGCTCTACTCGGTGAAGGCGCTCAATTCCATGGACGATCTAAAGGGACTTAAATTCCGCACCTACAGCCCCTTTACCACGC
>JAOUPW010000133.1 GCA_029879665.1 Rhodospirillales bacterium
GGACGCCGCCTTCAACTGCGTCAAGGCGCTTTTTCCTCACCAGGCCCGCCTCCAGCTCTATCAGGTCCATGCGGTGACCGGGGGAACCGACGCCCAGGCCGTGGTCACGGTCAGGCTGGAGGAAAGCGGCAAGACCGTGATCGGCCAGGGGGCCGACACCGACACCATGGTGGCCTCCGTTCGGGCCTACCTGAATGCGCTGAACAAGCTGCTGGTGAAAAGGGAAAAAACGGCCCCGGCGGCGCTTTCCGCCTAGAACCCGATTCGTCTGAATAAGGCTCTAGCCATTGGAGGTGTCCCTTCTTATAAAGGGTAATGCCGGGGTATAAAGGAAGGTGCCGGGGCCTCGGCTTCGGCATCGACTTGGGTCGTGTGCTCATAAAGGGCGGGGGGGATTACGGGCTCGCGTCCTAACGGCATTGTAGAGAGCCCGTGTTAAAGAATTTAAGTGAGGACTGATGTTTTCAAGACTATTCGGCTTTTTATCCGCGGATATGGCGATCGATCTCGGAACCGCCAATACCCTTGTTTTCGTGAAAGGGCGGGGAATCGTTCTCAACGAACCGTCCGTCGTTGCCATTGCCGATGTCAAGGGGCGTAAGCAAGTCCTGGCCGTTGGCGAGGAAGCCAAGCTGATGCTTGGCCGTACTCCCGGCAACATCACCGCCATCCGCCCGCTTCGCGATGGTGTGATCGCCGATTTCGAAGTCGCCGAGGAAATGATCAAATACTTTATCCGCAAGGTTCACAACCGGCGCAGTTTCGCAAGCCCTCTGGTCATCGTTTGCGTACCTTCGGGATCGACTGCGGTTGAGCGGCGCGCGATTCAGGAATCAGCGGAAAGCGCCGGCGCCCGGCGCGTCTTCCTGATCGAAGAACCGATGGCCGCCGCCATCGGCGCGGGTCTGCCGGTAACCGAGCCGACCGGGTCCATGGTGGTCGACATCGGCGGCGGCACAACCGAAGTCGCGGTCCTTAGCCTTGGCGGTATAGTCTATTCCCGCAGCGTGCGTGTTGGCGGCGACAAACTAGATGAAGCGATTATCGCCTATATCCGCCGCAATCATAATCTGCTCGTTGGTGAAGGCAGCGCCGAACGGATCAAGGCGGAGATCGGATCCGCCTGTCCGCCTGAAGACGGCGACGGCGCCACCATGTTAATCAAAGGCCGGGATCTGATGAACGGAGTTCCCAAGGAACTTTTGATCTCCGAACGCCAGATTGCGGAAAGTCTTTCCGAACCCGTTGGCGCGATCATCGAAGCGGTCAAGGTGGCACTGGAACATACGGCGCCGGAACTGGCCGCGGATATCGTAGACAAGGGTATTGTGCTGACCGGTGGCGGAGCGCTGCTCGGAAACATGGATACCGTGCTCCGCCATGCCACTGGCCTGCCGGTCTCCATCGCTGACGATCCGCTGACCTGCGTGGTGCTGGGAACCGGGCGGGCCCTGGAAGAAATGAAGAAGCTGAAGAACGTTCTGTCGAGTATGTATTGATCCAGAATGGGTTGCGTCCTAACGGGTTTTTAATCTTGATCCAGGTATATTGCACACCCGGTTCGGGAATTGGGCACCTGGGGGAAATGAATTGAAGGAGCATCCGCGAATACCCCAAAGACTGGCGGCGCCGCTGAAAATTCTGGCGCACAAGTTTACCTATTTAGGCTTGGTCATCGGTGCCTTCGGCCTGATGCTTCTGGGTAAGGCGGACGTTGTGCTCGTCGAAAAAATCCGTACCCAAGTGACGGAAGCCGCAGCCCCCATCCTCGGAGTCCTGACACGGCCGGTCGAAACCGTATCTGGCATCATCGAGCAGGCCCACAAACTTAGCGTGATTCATGAAGATAACGAACGGTTGCGCCAGGAACGCGACCGGCTTCTGCAGTGGCAGGCGGCGGCCCGCCACCTGGAAGCGGAGAACAAGGCCCTCAAGGGGCTGCTGAATTTTTCCCCCGGCCCCCGCATCAGCTTTATCACCGCCCGGATCATCGCCGATACGGGAGGTGCCTTCGCCCACAGCCTGATCGTGAATTCCGGTACCCGCGCCGGGGTTCAACGAGGCCAGGCGGTCATGACCGGCGAAGGACTGGCCGGGCGGATTGTCAGCGCGGGAAGGATGTCCTCCCGCGTTTTGCTGTTGACCGACCTTAACTCCAGAATTCCGGTGCTGGTGGAATCCTCGCGGGTCAGGGCGGTTCTTGCCGGAGACAACTCAGAGCAGCCGAAACTCATTCATCTGCCGCCGGGCGTCACGGTGGTCCCCGGCGACCGGATCGTGACTTCGGGACACGGCGGGGTCTTTCCGCCCGGGGTTCCCATTGGCGTGATCGCCACGGTCAGCGACGGCGGGATCAGCATTCTGCCCTATGTTACCCGCGAACGGATCGAATATGTCCGTATCGTCAATTATAAACTTGAAGGGCTGGTGCCGGCTCCCCAGACACGGGAAAGGAAGTAAGTTTCCATGAAGCCGAATATCTGGCATCGCATGGACGTCATGGCGCGCCGGGTGACTCCGTTCGGGCTGACGGTTCTTCTTCTTTTTGTCGGGCTTCTGCCCATTCATGTTCCGGGATTCGCGCGCGTTGCTCCTTTGTTTCCGCTGATGGCGATTTATCACTGGACGATCATTCGTCCCGACGTGATGCCGCCGATCGCCGTCTTTGCCATCGGTTTGTTGCAAGACCTATTGACCGGCGCCCCCTTGGGCGTCAGCGCCGCCGTTTATCTTGGCGTATACGGGGCGGTTCTTTCGCAACGTCATTTTTTCCTCGGCAAATCCTTCCTGATCATATGGATCGGGTTTTCCCTGGTTGCGGCCGCTTCGGGAATCGTAAGCTGGATAATTGTATCGGTTCTTAACCTGACGCTGCTTGAGCCCAGCGCATCCTTTTATCAATATTTAATGACCGTCAGTTTTTTTCCGTTGCTGGCCTGGGTATTTTTACACTGGCAACGGGCCATGCTGAGTACGGATTAGAAATCTATGCAAAGGGAAAATGAACGGCAGAAAGTTTTCTCGCGGCGGGCCGCCATTCTCGGCGGTGGAAAATTGGTGTTGCTGTCGGCTTTGGTCGGCCGGATGTATTACCTTCAGGTCGTTGAATCCGAACGCTATGCCACTCTGGCGGATGAAAATCGAATTAACCTGCGTCTGCTTCCTCCTCCCCGGGGCCACATCGTCGATCGGTTTGGCCGCGAGATGGCCGTCAATCAGCAGAATTACCGTGCCGTTCTGATTTCCGAACGAACCGAAGACGCGGAAACCACGCTCGACGCCCTTTCAAACATCATCCCCGTCGGGGAGGCCGACAGGCGTCGGATCCTGAAGGAAATCCGCCGTAAACGCGGGTTCGTGCCAATTACCATCCGGGAAAACCTGCGCTGGAAGGATGTCGCCCGGATCGAGGTCAACATACCGGACCTGCCTGGCGTGATGATCGATGAAGGACAAAGCCGTTACTATCCCTACGGTCGAGAAACTGCGCATGTGCTGGGCTATGTGGCGGCGGTTTCGGAAAATGAAACGGCGGGGGATCCCCTGCTCGATCTTCCGGGATTCCGCATCGGCAAGGCGGGAATTGAAAAAGTTCATGATCTCGCGCTCAGGGGCGCCAGCGGAAGTTCGCAGGTGGAGGTCAACGCGCTGGGGCGCGTAATTCGGGAACTCAACCGCCAGGAAGGCCAGCCCGGTTCGGAAATCACCCTGACCATCGACCTGGAACTGCAAAGGATGGCGTCCGATAGAATGGGCGAAAACAGCGGCGCCGCTGTCGTTGTCGACATTCATACCGGGGATGTTCTGGCAATGGCATCGACGCCGGCATTCGATCCGAATTCCTTCAACAACGGCATGAGTGCCGAGGAATGGAAAGGCCTGATTTCCAACGAAAAGTCTCCGCTCACCAACAAGGCGGTCAATGGGCAGTATTCCCCGGGGTCAACCTATAAAATGGCGGTTGCCTTGGCGGCCCTGGAAAAAGGTGTGATTACCCCGGAAACCACTTTTTTCTGTTCCGGCTCGGTCAGGCTGGGCAATGCGGAATTTCACTGCTGGAAGAAGGGGGGGCACGGAACCGTTGACCTGAAAAGGGGTATCGCCGAATCCTGCGATGTTTACTTCTATGAAACAGCCAAACGGACGGGAATTGACCGGATTGCCGAGATGTCGCACAAGTTAGGGCTTGGGCGGCCGTTGGGCCTGGATTATCCGAAAGAACATTCCGGCTTGATCCCGGACCGGGCCTGGAAAAAGAAAACCACCGGCGTCGCCTGGCAGCAGGGGGAAACCCTGGTGGCCGGTATCGGTCAGGGGTATGTGCTGGCGACCCCGATGCAACTGGCGATTATGACAGCACGGTTGGCCAACGGCGGTTATGCCGTGGTTCCCCACCTGACGGGGGCCATCCGGGCAGACGTCTCTGCCCAAGACGCGCCGCCCGGCCGGCCAAACTCCATCGGGGTGCCGCCGGAACACCTGAATGCTGTGCTCGAAGCCATGTCCGACGTCGTCAACAGCCCCCGCGGCACGGCGCGAGGATCCCGCATCAAGGAACCCGGGTTTGAGATGGGTGGCAAGACGGGCACCGTTCAGGTGCGCCGCATTACCAAGGCCGAGCGGGAACAGGGAGTCCGCAAGAACGAGGATCTGCCGTGGAAATTCCGGGACCATGCGATCTTTGTCGGCTTTGCGCCGATTAGCGCGCCACGTTACGCAGTGGCTGTTGTGGTCGAACACGGCGGCGGCGGCTCCAAGGTGGCGGCCCCCATCGCCGGCGATATCCTTTTGGAAGCGCAGCGCCTGAACGCCGCCCAACCGGGCCGAACCCGGCAGGTAAGCGACGCCGCCAAGGGGCCGGCGGATAACGGGTAAGATGATGGAACTGAACCGATTCAACCGACCCGAATTGACGCTGCGGCAAAAGCTGTGGCAGGTGCAATGGATGTTCGTTCTGTTGTTGTGCGTGACCGCGACCATCGGTTTCGTCATGCTGTATTCGGCGGGCAACGGCAAGTTTGATCCATGGTCATCAAAGCAGATAATCCGGTTCGGCGTCAGCTTGGCGCTCATGCTGGCGGTGGCACTCACCGATATCCGGGTCTGGCTCCGGCTTTCCTATGGTATTTATCTATTGACCCTGATTCTGCTGATCGCCGTTGAATTCGGCGGTACCATCGGCATGGGGGCGCAACGCTGGATCGATCTCGGCTTTATCAACCTTCAGCCTTCGGAATTGATGAAAATCGCCCTGGTGTTGGTTCTTGCCCGCTATTTTCACGGCATGAATATGGAGGAAACAGGCAAGGCCCGTTACCTGATTCCACCCTTGGTGATGGTGATCATTCCGACGGCGCTGGTTCTGCGCCAGCCTGATCTGGGTACAGCATTGATGTTGTTGATCGCCAGTAGCGTGGTGTTTTTCCTGGCCGGGGTGCGAATGTGGAAATTCGGAGTGGTTTTTCTGGGGGGATTGATCTCCATGCCGGTGGCGTGGCAATTCCTGAAAGGATATCAGAAAGAACGGGTTCTCACTTTTCTTAACCCGGAACGGGATTCCCTGGGCTCGGGCTATCATATTATCCAGTCGAAAATCGCCTTCGGTTCCGGCGGCATTTCCGGCAAGGGGTTCATGCAGGGATCACAAAGCCACCTGAATTTTCTGCCGGAAAAACAGACCGATTTCATTTTCACCATGCTGGCCGAGGAATTCGGAATGGCCGGGGGGATGGCGCTGTTGGGGTTGTATGCCCTGTTGCTGGCGTACGGCTATGCTATCGCCATGCGCACCCGCAGCCAGTTCGGGCGGCTCCTGGCGCTGGGGGTGACATCGACCTTCTTTCTATATGTTTTTATCAATATGGCCATGGTGATGGGATTGATTCCGGTGGTCGGTGTGCCGCTGCCGCTGATTTCCTATGGCGGCACGGCGATGGTGACCCTGATGCTGGGCTTCGGATTCCTGTTGGGGGTTCACGTGCACCGCGATACTTCCATCAGCCACCACGGCGCCGACGACGAATTCTAAGAGGCCGGCCCCTGGGTCGTCCCGGCCCGGGGGGGCGCCAATTATCCGTTAAAACCGGGACCTGGCGTATCGACAAAGGCCGGAGCCTCTGCTATATGCCTCCTCGGTGGGGCGCATAGCTCAGTTGGTAGAGCAGCTGACTCTTAATCAGCGGGCCCACGGTTC
>JAOUPW010000134.1 GCA_029879665.1 Rhodospirillales bacterium
TTGTCGGCGTCGTATTAAGCAGTTTAAGGCACATCGGATGGCGTTTTGTTTTTTACATGCCGTTTCTGGTGATTGTCGCATTGTCAGCCACTTTCCTGACCACGCCGGGTTTGTTTCTAGATCCCGTTCGTGTCGTTAATACGTATTTTCTCGAAGCTGGATCATACTTTTCAGACCGGGGTTCCCTATACCCATATTCGATTGTTGGATTTGGAGCCCATGTTTTTGCCAATCTTGATTATCTATTCAGCGTCGTTTTTTCCCGCTATGCACCGATATCGATCCCCTTGTCCTGTGCCGCGATAATCGGCATTTATGACTATGCGCGGCGGAATACGCCGCAGTTTGTGGTGATTGCTTCGTTTGTCGGTGTCTATTTCCTTTTTATATCATCGCCGAGGTTGATGCAGGCAAGAAACTTGATGACGCTGGTGCCGTTTCTCGCCCTGTTCATGGCCCGGGGGATCGTGGTGTTGTATTCAATTCGATGGGCCAGACCTTTTTCCCAGGCGGCAATCGTATTGTTTTTGACGGTCTCGGCGGGGGTTAATTCCCTTTGGCTTTTTTCGTCCGCCGCAACAGTTTTCCCCAGAAGTGCGGAAAGCGAGATCGAAAATCTGCGCCTCTATATTAAGGCACGACCGGATTGGAATTTTGTTTTCAGTCCGGAAATAAAATCCGCCCTGTCTGCGGGCACAATCCCGGACATGGTAAAGGCCGGTGCGTCTTCTCCCTATTGCGTTCTTTTTTACCGCGAGGTCAATTTCCCTACGCGGAACTATACCGGAATCCAGGCAAACATTGACGGCTATTACACGGCGGTCCTTTCCTCGATGGAGGTAAATTACGATTATTACCCGACCTGGACCGGACGCAATTCCAACTGGAGGATTCTGATCCTGCCTCTGGAAAAAAGTCGAAAGATGGGATTCGCAAAATGCGATGCGTGATCGTCAGCGATACTCGAGATCAGGGCGAGCTGGCGCAATCAATGCAAAGAGGGGTCGCCGGATCGTTTTCCAGCCGTTTTGGGGCGATATCTTCTCCGCAGGTGCCACAGTATCCGTAGCTGCCTGTTTCAATCCGCTTCAGGGCCGAATCAATCTTTTTCAACTCGATATTTCTTCGCCGTTCCGTTTCCAGGGCCATGGCCTGTACCTGAAGGGCATCCATCCGGGACAGCCGCCCAACCGCGGTCTGGTCAAGCTCCACGGGCTTGCGGGCTTCTTCGCTGCTTTCTGCGTCTTTCAGCAATTCCTGGCGAATTTCAAGGAGCCGGGTTTTGTATTTATTGAGCTCGGACGCTTTTAAGCTGTTCATTTTATGCGTGTCCGCAGTGGTTAACCAGAAGGTTAAAAAGTCCCCCTCTAACTCCAGAGCAGTGATTATACCCTGATTCTAGGGATCGGCGCCATTATCTGAAAAGCCGTTTAATTGTTTAAAATCATAAGAATAGAAATATTTCCATAGCTCATTCCGGCACCTGCCATATTTTTTTTGCCACTCCACGATATACTCCAGGAGAAGCATAGGAGGTCCTGGTGCGTTTTTCATTTATAGCCTTTTTATTCGTCGTCATGGGCGCGATGCTGGTCTCCGCCACCGGCAGGAATGAAGCTGATGCCGCCTCAGGCAGCAATGAAGTCGAAGCGGCGCTGGTCCTTAAGCCCGACCTGAAAAACGGGCTCAGGGTTTTTGCAGTTTGCGCCGCCTGTCATTCGCCGGAAGGATGGGGGGTCAGTGACGGCTCGATTCCGGTGATCGCCGGACAACTTCGGACGGTCATTATCAAGCAGCTCGCCGATATCCGTGCCGGCAACCGCAATGTGCCGGAAATGTTTCCCTTCGCCATGCCCAAGGCCCTTGGCGGCGTTCAGTCTTTAGCCGATGTTGCCGCCTACATTTCTCGTTTGCCAATGCCGGCGGAAAATCATACCGGGCCCGGCACCAACCTTGATTATGGCAAGAGCCTTTACCGGACCCATTGTCTTCGCTGTCACGGTAAAAACGGAGAAGGCAATGATGAGAAATTTTACCCCCGGATACAGGGCCAGCATTATGCCTATTTGTTCCGGCAGTTCACCCACATCAGGGACGGGCAGCGCCGGAACGCCAATCCGGAAATGGTGGCCCAGATAAAAGATCTCAGCCCCGGGGGCATGGCGGCGGTGCTGGATTATGTTTCACGCCTGAAACCGGCGCGGGACAGGGTCGCGCCACGAGGATGGAAGAACCCTGATTTCAAAAAAAACTAAATCAGCTATGGCCGTCAGTTTTCGCCGATGGATTTTTCGATTTTCGGATACACCCGTCCCAGGGTCAGGGCGCGGGCGACCATGAACCCCATGAAGGCCAGCCACAGGCCGTGGTTGCCGAATTCAGGCACCAGCAACACAAGCAGCCCGGCAAATACCGCCAGCGAGACCATCATGGCATTGCGCATGTCGGCGCTACGGGTCGCGCCGATAAAGATTCCGTCCAGCTGATAGCTCCAGACGGAAACCACGGGAAGGATCACGACCCACGTCAGGAAATCCCTGGAAACCGCCCTCACCTCGGGCATATCGGTGATGGTATCGATGACCAGCGTCCCGAGAATAAGATAGGCAGCTGAAAAAGCGGCTGAAAACACCAGCGCCCAAAGGCTGGTGGCGCGCACCGCTTTGCGGAAATTTTCCCGGTTGCGGGCGCCGATGGCATCGCCGGTCAATGCTTCGGCGGCATGGGCAAAGCCATCCAGGGCGTGGCCGGTAATGCTCTGAAAATTCAAAAGCACGGCGTTGGCGGCAAGGATGACCTCGCCCATGCGGGCGCCGATCGCGGTCACCAATCCAAAGGCGGAAATCAGGCACAAGGTCCGGATAAAGATATCCCGATTGACGGCGAACATCCGCCTGAGTAGATCCGCCTGAAAGATCAGACTTTTGCGCCATGTGCCGCCGATGGCCGGTAATTTTCGTGAAACCAGCCAAAGCCCAAGAATCACGGCGCCCGTTTCCGCGATCAATGTCGCCCAGGCGACGCCGGCGACACCAAGCCCCAACCCCATCACGAACCAGAGATCGAGCACAATATTGATTCCGTTCATGGCGATTTGCAAAATCAGGGCGGCCCGGGTGTTGTGAATTCCGATGAACCATCCCAAAAGAGCGTAATTGGCCAGTGCCGCCGGCGCCCCCCAGATGCGGATATGGAAATAGGTTTCGGCCAGGGAGTCTACTCTGTTCCCGGCGTCAATCATGGCCAAGGCGCCCCAGGCGATGGGAACTTGAACCGCGATCAGGATCAGCCCGAGGGCGGTGGCCAACATCAGCGCCCGGGCCAGCGTGGCGCGAACCTCATCCACATTCCCCGCACCCTGGGCCTGGGCGGTAAAGCCGGTGGTCCCCATGCGCAGGAATCCGAACCCCCAATAAACGAAACTGAAGATCAGGGCGCCGATGGCGACGGCGCCGATGTAGTGCGGTCCCGGCAGATGACCAACCACGGCGGTATCGACAGCGCCCAGTAACGGGACCGAAATGTTGGACATCATAATCGGGCCGGCCAACCGCCAGACTCGGCGATTCCAATTAGGTCCGCTTTCGTTATTTTTCATATGTGAATGGGATCGGTGAGAAGCAGGTTTAGGATTTGTTATATTTGCTTTTCAAAATTTCAGTCATGGTTACGCCCAACTGTTCACCGACGAGAACCAACTCGCCGCGCGCGACCAACTGGCCGTTGACGAACACATCAATGGAATCACCGACCCTGCGGTCCAACTCGACCACATTTCCCGGTTTCATGGTCATCAGGCGCCGGACGGGAACGTCGGTTTTGCCGAGAACGGTGGTAACTTTTACAGGAATGTCGGCCACCACCTGCATGTTTGTATCGTCACCCAGAGGATTGCGTTTCGGCATTGCCCCCGATCCGTTGTTGTCAGCCATGAAATCCGTCTCTTTTCCGTTTCCGGGGCAAAAGCGCCCGTTGATGGGAAGATTATTATACCCGGATTTAGGGTTGAAAAACGCTTAATCCACATTCGGGAAGATATTCAGGGATTCCGCCACCTCCCAAGGGGGTGGGGCGCCGATTCGGGGGCGGGGTTACAACATGCCGGCGAATCGGGTCGGGTGTGACCCCGGAAAGGTCATTCCCCGTCGTCCAGATCCTCCGCTTTCGCAGGGGGGGATTTCCTCTGCAATGCCTCGGCCTGCTTTTTCAGCGAGCGGAAGGAGCGGATGCTGAGCGGAAAAGAAGCGGCATACAGGATCATGACCACCGAAATAGTCGGCCACGGCTCGGCCACTAGAAAGGCAGCGAATATGCCGACAAACAGAAGAGTCGGCAAAACCCAGGGGAGGGGAACCCTAAAGTTCTTGAAGGAATAAGTCGGAATCCTGCTGACCATCAGGATTGAAACGGCAATCAGGAACAGGGTCGTGACTTCCGGTCTGATTAAGATATCCCGGCCAAATTGAAATGACAGGATCATCGGCAACAGGACCAATCCCGCAGCCATCGGTGCCGGTACGCCACTGAAAAAATTGTAGGCCCAGACCGGAAGATCAGGCTGTTCCATATTGGTGTTGAAGCGGGCCAGCCTGAGTGCGCAGCAGATGCTGTACAACACGACCAGGATCCAGCCGAAGCGGCCAGCTTCCTGCATCGACCACAAGTATAACATCATCGCGGGTGCAACCCCGAAACAGATAAAATCGGAAAGGGAATCCAGTTCAGCGCCGAATTTGCTGGTTCCTTTCAGGATGCGTGCGATCCGGCCATCCAGTCCATCCAGTATGCTCGCGACGACAATGGCGATCACGGAAAGTTCCCAGCGGTCCTGGAGCGCAAAGCGAATTGCCGTCATGCCTGCGGACATCGCCAGCAGGGTCAGGATATTGGGAATCATCTTGTTAAATGACATTCCCTTAAGGCGTTCTTTGGATGTTGGATTCATGGAACGGCGCTCCCCCCTGCTGGGTTCTATCCCTAACGAATCTCGCCTGTCCGGGATTCCCCCGGCAACCGCAGATCGGAAATCACAGTCTCGCCGGCGATGGACCGTTGGCCAACCGCGACCAGTATGCTGGCGCCTTCTGGTAAATAGACATCAACCCGGCTGCCGAAGCGGATGAGCCCGAACCTTTCCCCGGCTTTTACAGGCTGGCCTTCGTTAATATTGCATATGATACGTCTGGCGACGAGGCCCGCGATCTGCACGAAGGCGATTTCCTTTTCCGGCCCGCCTCCTTCGTTCGAGACCGTCATGCGGACGGATTGGCGTTCGTTGAATTCGCTGGCTTTGTCCAGTGAGGCGTTGAAGAATTTTCCCGGCCGGTAAGACAATCCCGAAATGACTCCGTCGCAGGGAATGCGATTCACATGCACGTCGAACACGTTCATGAAAATGGCGACCCGATCAAGCTGTTGGTCTCCCATTTCCAGTTCAGGCGGTGGCGCCGCCTTGTCGACAAATTGAACGACCCCGTCGGCGGGGCTGATAATCAGTCCGGGGCGGACCGGGGATATCCGGTCTGGATCACGGAAAAAATAGACGCACCACAGAGTCAGGATGACGCCGAGCCAGCCCAGCGGGGAGGCGATGAGGCCAAGAATGACCGCAGCCACCGCGAACAAGGCGATAAACGGCCAACCGGCCCTGTTGATGGGAACAAAAACGGTTTTAAGCAACGGATTTTCCTTTAACTTTCATCCAATGGGAATTGCGCCACAATTGGCCGGTTGTCAAGCCTTGGGCATTGTAGAGTCCTACGGGGAAAAGGTCCAAGGGTGCCGGGTATCGCCGTAACGGATCAGGGGGTGGAGAAAATCTGGCCCGGATAGATCAGGTCCGGATCGGTGATGCGGTCCTTGTTAGCCTCATAGATGACCGTATATTTGATGCCGGATCCGTAACTTCTGCGGGCCAGACGCCAGAGGCTGTTGCCGGGTTGAACGACGACGAAAGATCCGGCCTTGATATCCAGGGTCGCACGCGAAAACGGTATGCTGACCCGCGCCAGAACTTTGCCCTGATCATCCACCAGATCCGCGCGCAGCGTGTATATTCCGGGCTCGACCTTGGTCGAAGGAACCATGCTCCAGGTGCCGTCTTCGCCGGTGCGGCTCCGCCCAATATACTCATTGTCCAGGTATAATTGCACTATGCCGCCAGGCGGGGCGTGACCGCCGATA
>JAOUPW010000135.1 GCA_029879665.1 Rhodospirillales bacterium
ATGCGCTGGCCCCCCCTTCGCGCCGAAGGAGGGTTGGAAATCGGCGGTGAGAAAGTCATGCCCCGGCTGATTCTGGCCGGGCGCGACGAAGCCGGGCTTGCCGAAATCGCCCGAGCCCATGGCATCGACGCCTGGACCACGGATCTGGACGCGGCGCTCGCGGACGACAACTATCCGGTTTTTTTCGATGCCTCGGCGAGCCACCTGCGCCTGGAGGTGTTACGCCGAGCGCTCGCCGCCGGAAAACACGTTTTTTCCGAAAAACCGTTCGCGCCTTCGGTCAAGGACGGGCTTGAATTGCTGGGCATGGCGGAAGCGGGGGGGCTTAAACACGGCGTGGTCGAGGACAAACTGTTTATTCCGGGTTTCCGCAAACTATCGCACCTTATGGAAAGCGGTTTTTTCGGCCGCATCGTCGGGTTTCGGCTCGAATTCGGCTGGTGGGTTTTTGACGGCCTGGAAAGACCCTCGCAGCGGCCAAGCTGGAATTATCAAAAATCCGGCGGTGGCGGGCTGGTGTTCGACATGCATTCCCACTGGCGCTACATCGTCGAAGGCTTGCTCGGCCCCATCGCCCGCGTGTCCTGCGCTACCTGGACGGCGCAACCCCAGCGGAACGATGAAAACGGCGCGCGCTATGATGTCGATGTCGAGGATAGTGCCGCGACCCTGGTTGAACTGGAAAACGGGGCCTTCGGCACCATCCTCAGCACTTGGGCAACGCGGGTGCGGCGCGACGACCTGATGACCCTTCACATCGACGGCACCCTAGGCTCGGCCGTGGCCGGGCTTAGAAAATGCTGGGCGCAATCCGCCGCGGACACGCCCACCGTTACCGGCTTCAACCTGGGATCGGACCCCGCCACCCTGGACGACCACGTGGATTATTTCGCCGATTGGCGGGAAGTGCCGGAACCGGCGCCCTACAAGAACCCGTTCCGCATCTGCTGGGAAAACTATATCGCCCACGTGATCGCGGACGCGGCCTTCACCTCGGATTTCAACGCCGGCCTACGCGATGTGCTGTTGCCTGAAGCATGCCTGCGAAGCGCCACAGACGGAAAATGGTCCGCCATGACGTTGCCGGAACGCCTCCCCTAACCCGTATACGCCGGATTGGGGCGGGAGAAGAAGCCGTGCAGGATGTGGTAGACCAGCAAATAGTTCTTCTGTGAAAAGGACGCATGGGCGACGCCGGGCATGATGGTAAATTCCTTCCACGGGTTGCTGAGCTTGGCATAAAAGGCCAACAGGTCGTCAAGCCCGGCGATGCCGTCAAATTCACCGCGCATGATCAGGGTCGGCGCCGAGATTTTTTCCGGATCGCACACCGGCAGGTTGGCGCACATATCGATGTAGGTGCCGTTGGGAACGGAATCGTCCAATGCCAGAATCTGATCGGCAAAGGCGGCGCCGAATTCTTCTTCCACCGTGCCCGCATGGTCGCGGGTGAAGATGCTGTTGATGAAGGCGCGGTCGATAGGGCGCCGGGTCTGCCCCCGCCACTGGTCCAGTTTCTTGCGTCGCTCAACCAGAGTCGGGCTTCCCTCGCCGGTCCAGACCATGGCGTCCAGCGCCAAACGGGCGACCCGTTCCGGGTAGCGCTGGGCAAACAGGGCGCCGCGCAGGGCGCCCGATGAAATGCCGTAAACCATAAGCGGGCCTGAATTGCGCTTGGCCATGATGTATTCGCTGGCCGCCGCCGCGTCCTCGGCACCGTCTGAAATGGTGGCCAGGATATCGTCGCCCTTGGCCGAGCGGCCGTAGCCCCGGCAGTCGAAACACCAAGTATCGAATCCACGGCCGGCGAACCAGTTCATGACCGAGGCGTCGGGCCGCCCACTAACCTGAAGATCGAAAGTGGGCGTGGAAGCCATGGACGAGCCGTGCACGAACAGCACCGTTCCCTTTGTTTCCCTGGTCGGTGACGGCTTTTCCCAAAGAAAGAGATTGCCGCCGGGGCTGTCGATTTCGTGGGCGATGCCTTCAACCGACGTAACCGCCGGCATGTCGTTGCTCATGGATGCTTCTCCGTAAAGATATGACAAAAGAAAGTTATGATTTCTTGTCCCCGATTTTCGTTTCCTCCCCCCGGATCAGGCGGCGGATATTTTCGTGATGACGGATGAAAGAAAGAATCCCCAGCGCCGCCGCCAGCGCCGCCTGATTGGGACCGTCGAGCACATAGGCGTAAACCGGGGCGGCGGCCAGCGCCACCAGCGCCGACAACGACGAATAACGGAAGATCACGGCAATGACGAGCCAGGTGAGGCAGGCGAGTATGCCCACCGGCCAGCTTGCCGCCAACAAAACACCCAGCGTCGTCGCTACCCCCTTGCCGCCCTTGAAGCGGAGCCAGACGGGAAAGTTATGGCCGAGGACAGCGGTGAAACCAGCGAGCAATCCCAGATTATCGCCCATGGTGGCGAAGACGAGCACGGCGACGGCACCCTTGCCGCCGTCCAGCAGCAGCGTCGCCGCCGCCAGCCCTTTCTTGCCGGTGCGCAGCACGTTGGTGGCGCCGATGTTGCCGGAACCGATCTTACGGATATCGCCGGCGCCGAACAGACGGGACAGTACCAGTCCGAAAGGTACCGAGCCCAACAGATAGCCGGCTACCGCCGCTACCAGATAAAGCATGACCAAGCCCCCGCCCGTAACCGACACCGGTTAGACCTCCCGCTCGAAAACGGTGCGGCCGTCGATCACGGTACGGTGGACGCGGCCCTGCACCGGGCGGCCATCAAAGGGAGAGTTCTTGGACTTGCTCAACAAATCATCGGCGTCGATTTTCCAGCCCCTGTCAGGATCAAATAAAATCAGGTCAGCGGGCGCGCCGACTTGCAGTCTTCCCGCCGACAGGCGCAGCAGGTCCGCCGGCGCCGAAGTCATCAACTTAAGAACGTCCAGCAGGGGCATCTGCTTGTTGTGGTAAAGCTCGAGGGATACCGGCAGCAATGTTTCCAGCCCGATACCGCCGAATGCAGCCTGGGCAAAAGGCAGGCGCTTGGCGTCTTCGTCTTCTGGAGCATGGTCGGACGCGATGGCATCAATGGTGCCGTCCTTGAGGCCTTCGACCACTGCCCGACGGTCCTCTTCGGTACGTAACGGCGGTGACAGCTTGGTGAAGGTGCGGTAATCGCCGACCGCCGTTTCATTGAGCGCAAAATAAGGGGGCGCAGTGTCACAGGTAATGGCAAGCCCGCGCGCTTTGGCCTTGCGCACCGCATCAATGGCGGCGGCAGTGGAAAGATGGGCAAAATGAATCCGCGATCCGGTGGCCTCCACCAAGCGGAGGTCCCGCTCCACCATTATCACCTCGGCTTCGCTGGGAATGCCGGAAAGCCCCAAACGCATGGAGGTTTCTCCGGCATTCATGACGCCGTCACCGGCGAGGCTCTTTTCCTCGGCGTGCTGGATGATGAGCAGGTCGAAGGTACTGGCGTATAGGAGCGCCATGCGCATAACCCGGGCATCGTTGACCGAGTGCACGCCGTCGGTGAAGGCAACCGCGCCCGATTCCGCCAACATCCCCATTTCCGCCAACTCCTCGCCAGCGAGCCCCTTGGTGACGGCGCCGTAGGGGTAAACCTTGGCCAGCCCCGCCTTGCGCGCGCGTCGCGCCACGAACTCCACCACCGACATGTCGTCGATCACCGGCTCGGTATTTGGCAGGCAAACCAGCGAGGTCACCCCGCCCGCCGTCGCCGCGCGCCCGGCAGTAATCAGTGTGCCCTTGTGGGACTCGCCCGGCTCACGCAATTGTACCCGCATGTCGAGCAGCCCAGGCGCCAGACAGAGACCACCACAATCGATGACCGTAGCGTCGGCGGCGGCGTTTTTTGCCTTCGCCAGCTTCGGTCCGAATTCGGCGATTTCCTCGCCATCGGTGAGCAGTCCACCGGAACAGTCGAGTCCAGTGGCCGGGTCGAGCAGACGGGCGTTGACGAAGGCCGTCTTTCCCAAAGGTTTGTCCAGCTTGACCGCCATCAGATGTTCCTGCCCCCCTCGTCCGGCTGGTTGTGAGTGAGGATATCCAGGCAGGCCATGCGTACCGCGACGCCCATCTCCACCTGTTCGCGGATGACGCTACGCCCGAAATCGTCGGCCACTTCCGAATCGATCTCCACGCCCCGGTTCATGGGCCCCGGATGCATGATCAGGGCGTCGGGCTTGGTGTTTTCCAGTTTTTCGTAATCGAGGCCGAAAAAGTGGAAATATTCGCGCACCGAGGGAAAATAATTGGCGTGCATGCGTTCCGATTGCAGGCGCAGCATCATGACGATATCGCAGCCCTTCAGGCCTTCATTCATGTCATGAAAAACCTCAACGCCCATGCGTTCCATGGCGGCGGGCACCAGGGTCTTGGGCGCAATCAGGCGCACCCGCGCGCCCATGGTCGAAAGCAGATAGATGTTGGAGCGTGCGACACGGGAATGGGTGATATCGCCACAAATGGCGACCAGCAGACCACTCAGCGACCCCCGGCGGCGGCGGATGGTCAGCGCGTCCAGCAGCGCCTGGGTCGGGTGTTCATGGCTGCCGTCGCCGGCATTGATCACGGCGCAGTTGACTTTTTCGCTAAGCAGCTTAACCGCGCCGGAAGCGCTGTGCCGCACCACTAAAACGTCCGGATGCATGGCGTTCAGGGTCATCGCCGTATCCATCAGGGTTTCACCCTTCTTGATGGCGCTGGTGCTGACCGACATGTTGATAACGTCGGCGCCCAGGCGCTTGCCGGCCAGTTCGAACGAGGTGCGGGTGCGGGTTGAGGATTCGAAAAAAAGGTTGATGATGGTGCGCCCGCGCAGAAGCGTCTTCTTCTTATCCGCCTGGCGGTTCTGTTCAACGTAGGATTCGGAGCGGTCGAGGAAAAGTACGATTTCTTCGGGAGATAGCCCCTCGATGCCAAGTAAATGGCGTTGGGAATACCGGATGTCTTTGGGCGCATCGCTCATAAAGCGGGACTATACGTTGGTGGTGGACGGTATAGCAAGCACGGAGACGAAGCATAGGGACTCGCATGCGGGAGAGCGCGGAAAAGCCGTTTTCAGCCCTCCTATTCCCGCCTATCATGACGCCATGGAAACGCCTTCTCAGATCCTCAAGGTTACCGTCTGGCGCGGCGGCGAGGCAGGGGACTTCGCAACCTACGAAGTGCCCCTGAAGGCCGGCCAAACCGTGCTCGACCTGCTCGGTCGCATCCAGCGGGAGTTGGAGCCTTCCCTCGCCTACCGCTATTCCTGCCGGGCCGGCGTCTGCGGCTCCTGCGCCATGACCGTCAACGGGCGGCCGCGCTGGACCTGTCGCACTCTGGTGAGCGAGGTTGAGGAGCAAGGCAATCTGGAGATCGCGCCCTTGGCCAACCTGCCGGTGATCAAGGATTTGGTCACCGACATGACACCGTTTTTCGAGAAATGGCAAAAAGCGAAGGGCCGTTTTTATCCCGGCGACACCGAAAAAGACCGGTTCGCCCGCATCCGACCCGATGATCCGAAACGAAAAGCCATCGATGCCGCCATCGAATGCATTGGCTGCGGCGTCTGCTTCTCCGCCTGCGACGTCGTCAAATGGAACGACGACTACCTGGGCCCGGCGGCATTGAACCGGGCCTGGTCTCTGACCAACGACGTGCGCGACGGCGGACAATTGGAACGGCTTCGCGCCGTGGCGGGCTCGGGCGGCTGCCGGGCGTGCCATTCGCAGCAATCTTGCGCCGAACACTGCCCCAAGGGCCTAAACCCAACCGCCGCCATCGCCGGGCTCAAGCGCGAAATTTTCAAAGCCGCGCTGGGAGGCAAACTGTAATGCGCGAGCGCTTGGACCTGTGGATGTGGATGGCGCACCGGGCAAGCGCCTTCGTCATGGCGCCGCTGGTGCTGGCGCACATGGCGGTGATGATCTACGCCATCGACGAAGGCCTGAGCGCTTCGGAAATCCTGTCCCGCACCCAGGGCAGCATGGGCTGGGCCGCGTTCTACGGCCTGTTCGTGATCGCGGCGTCCGTGCACGCCGCTGCCGGCCTGCGCACGGTGGCCCAGGAACACCTTTCTTGCCGGAGCAAGGTGCTCGACGTGGCCGCGCTGCTGTTCGCCCTGGCCCTGATGGGCATGGGCTTCACGGCGGTCGCGGGGGTCACTTTATTATGAGCTGGCGGGCCCGAAATCACGGCCCCTG
>JAOUPW010000136.1 GCA_029879665.1 Rhodospirillales bacterium
CGCCGTATCCGGGAAGATCGCACCGGATGATCTTGTGCGTACGTCCCCAAACCTCGGCTTGTTGATCCCATAACGAGTGGTTGGTCCCGATTGCGTGCAGAAGAACAACGGGGATTCCATCTTCCTTGCCCTGAACGAAATATGAAATCCGTGCGTCATAAAATGTCATTGCAAAATTTCCTTAATCTTGGATGCGGTTCCCCAGGAGGAGGCGCCGATAAAACTGCGTTGATTCCCATGGACAATTGTTATAGTTATTAGCAGGGAAAACCTTGATTTGATATAGTACAAAAGTCCCCTGGTGGGAATATCATTGATCGGGAAGTTTCCCGGAAAAAAGCAAAGCCGCGTATTCGCGGCGACCAATTACATGGAGGTAGGAATATGAAACGGTTCGGTGCGCTGATTTCCTTTGTCGCGCTTGCATTCACGGCGGTGTATTTATCTTCCAACGGCGCCGCCGAAGCGGCGACCAAGATGAAAATGGTCGTCTTCGGGCCGCCGTCCCTGGGGGCGTTCTTGCCGCCGGTCATCGAAGAAAAGAAGCTTGATGAAAAAAACGGCCTCGACATCGAATTCGTGGTCCGGCCGCCCAGCGCCTATAACGCGCAATTCAATTCGGGGGAATTCAAGCTCGGCGGCAGCGCCGCCCTCCTGTCGTTGGCGAATGCCAAGACCCGGGGCGTCAATGTGGTTTATCTGTTTAACATTTTCGATTATTTCGGCGTTGTCGTAACCGACAAACCGAACATCAAGACTCTCAAGGATCTTGAAGGCAAAACCATGGCCGCGGCCACGGCAACCACCAACTATGTCATGTTCCGCTGGTTGGCCGGCAAGCAAGGCGTCGATACCAGCAAGATCAATGTCGTCAACACGGCGCCTCCGGGCCTCATCGGTTACATGTTGGCCGGGCGGGCCGATGCGGTTCAGATGTGGGAACCCGCCTACACCGTGCTTAATAGCAAAAAAGCCGGACTCCACATTCTTGACCTGAAGATCAAAAGCCAGTGGTCATCGTTTGCGTCCAGTTCACGGATTCCGTATTTGGGCGTAGCCGCGCATGCGGACTGGGCGAAGGAAAACAGCGCCCACATTCCGGCCCTGGTGCAGACGTACAAGGATGCGGCGGCCTGGATTCTCGGCAATCCCGACGCGGCGGCGAAAATTATTGCCGCCCGGATCAAAGGCGGGGACGCGGGCGTCATCGCCGGTTTGATCGGCAACAAGGAACGCTTGGCGCTTGAAGTCGTGCCGTCGTCCCAGTTGAAGACCGAAATCAACGCCGTCTTCAAGGCGGGGATTGATCTCGGCTATCTGAAAAAACTGCCGGATGCTTCGATCATCTATTCCAAGTAATTGAGCAAGGGTTCGGCGAGGGCGCATTTGCGTGTCCTCGCCGGCTCGTATTCTGAAACCAAGGATTCAGTCCGATTTCAAAACTTTTGAAACGAAGCGAGACCTTCATTTCCCTGTTCCTGGTGGTGGTGGCATGGCAACTCGCTTCGTATTTTTTCCCGGTTTATCTTTTCCCGCCGGTCAACCTGATCGGGGCGGAATTGCTTGCGTTGATTGTCGATCAACAAGGATACCAGGCGCTGTCGACCTTTGCGCGGATTCTGGCAGGCATGGCCGGGGCCTTCATATTCGGCGGATTCCTCGCCTTTTTGATGGGTCGTTCCGACCTCTTTAACCGTCTGGTCTATCCG
The DNA here is from genome assembly GCA_029879665.1 of Rhodospirillales bacterium. Classification (GTDB taxonomy): domain Bacteria; phylum Pseudomonadota; class Alphaproteobacteria; order Rhodospirillales; family JAOUPW01; genus JAOUPW01. The sequence goes on from JAOUPW010000136.1 coordinate 1,710, forward strand.
GTGGTCAACCTCCTGCAGGGGGTTCCGGCTTTGTCCTGGGTGGTCATTGCGATTATCTGGTTCCGGCATACGGAATTTCGGATTTGGTTTATTATGGTGGCGACAACCCTGCCGGCCTTCACCTTTCAGCTTCTCGATTCCTACCGCGCCATATCGAAGGACTTGATGGAGATGACCTTGTCCTTTCGCCCGTCGCGACTGGATTACCTTCGCGTGCTTGTTCTGCCGACGGTCGTTCCCGGAATCCTGACCGCGTGGAAGGTCAACCTGGGCAATGCGTCCCGCGTCGTTGTCGTCGCCGAACTGGTCGGCGCGACTTCGGGAATCGGCTATCAGTTGCTGCAAAGTCAGCAGCTTTTCAATCTGGCGGCCGCGATCGCCTGGACGATTACGTTGGTGGTCTTCGTTTTGATCACCCAGTCCATACTTATCGTGATCGAGAACCGGGTGCTTCGCTACCGGGCGACTTCGGAGCGGGGATTGTGAGCATGAACGCCATTTTGTTCGATGCCGTCGGCAAGCAATTTTCCGGCTCCGACCGCGGCAACGGGGAAGAATGGGCCGTCCGCGACCTGTCGTTCTCGGTCGCCAAGGGCGAGGTCATCGCCGTTGTCGGCAAAACCGGATGCGGCAAATCGACAATGTTCAATCTGCTTTCGGGTCTGATCGAACCTTCGAAGGGCAGGATCGAGGTCGAGGGCAAGGACCCCTATGCGGATTTCAATGCCTTGCAAGGACGGATCGGAATTATATTCCAAAACGACCGACTGATGCCGTGGCGGACGGCACTGGATAACGTCTGCCTGGGGCTGGAGCTTCAAAACAAACTGCCCAAGGCCGAGCAACAAAAGAAAAGCAGGGCCTGGCTGGAAAAATTGCACCTGAGCGGATATGAAAACGCCTATCCTCATGAGCTGTCCGGCGGCATGAAACAGCGGGTCGCGATCTCGCGGGCGTTTGCCTTAAACCCCAGCGTCCTGTTGTGTGATGAGCCGTTCTCGGCCCTTGACGAGATCACCGCGAACACCCTGCGTCAGGAATTCGTCAACCTGGTATCGCATAGCGACATGACGGCGATGTTCATTACCCACAGCATCGACGAAGCCTTGACCGTCGCCTCGCGGGTGCTGGTGTTCGGACGCCCGGCGCGGGTGGTTTTGGACGTTGCGGTCAATGGCGCCGAAACATCGCGCGACCGCGCCAAAGCGGAAATCCGCGAAGCCCTGGCGCTTTGACCCGGGCATCGTGATACGATTTACTTAACGGGGCGATGCTTAACCCAAGTGGATTGTTAGACGTTGCGGCGCAGACATTAATATATGGCTAAAACAGCAAAAACGCGTCTCGAAAAAGCGGACGTCGACCCTTTCGTCCGCCTTCCCCGTTCCGTGGTCAGCGGAATCGGCTGGCCCGCGCTGCCGTCCAACGCCGATGCGCTGATCCTGTCCCTTCAGTATCAGTTCGATATCAGCCAGTGGTGGCCCCAGGACTCTCTCCGGAAAATGCAGATGCAGCAGGCCGAAATGCTGGTTTCCTATGCCCATAAGACGACCCCGTTTTACAAGGACCGGCTGAAGGACGTAACCACTCTTAAACGGGGAACGTTGACCCTGGAGGATTTCCGAAAAATTCCCCTGCTGCGCCGCGCCGAGATCCAGGACGCCGGCCCGGCGCTGTTCAGCCGGCAGTTGCCGAAATCCCACGGCAAGACGTCGGAAATCAAAACCTCCGGCTCCACCGGCCGGCCGATCACCGTGAAGACCACCCACTTGAAGACTCTTTTTTTTCAGGCCGCGAACCTGCGCTATCATCTGTGGCATAACCGGGATCTGACAGCGAAGACGGCAACCATCCGGATCCTGACGGGCCGGAGGCTGGAAAACGCGGAAAAGGGAAGGGCGTCCGTCTGGGCGCCGGCGCACCGTTCCGGCCCGATGGTCAGTTTCAACGTGACCCGGCCGTTGTCCGAGCAGATTGCCTGGCTGGAAAAGGAAAACCCGGAATATTTTCTGACCAACCCGTCCAATTTACGGGCGCTGATCGAATGTGATTCGCGGGCGGGCGGGCGGATGACCAAGCTCCGTCACGTCGCGACCATGGGCGAGGTGATGGACCCGGACATTCGCCAACTGTGCGAAACGCACTGGGGCGTGCCGGTGATCGATGTTTACAGTTCCCAGGAAATCGGGTTCCTCGCCCTGCAATGCCCCGACCATGCGCATTATCATGTGATGGCGGAAGAATCGATCCTGGAAGTCCTGGATGAAAACGGCGGATCTTGCGCCCCGGGCGAAACCGGCCGCGTGGTGATCACCGACCTGCACAATTTCGCCATGCCCCTGATTCGTTACGAAATCGGCGATTACGCCGAAGTCGGCGAGCCGTGCCCGTGCGGGCGCGGCCTGCCGGTGCTTAACCGTATCCTCGGGCGCACGCGGAACATGCTGACGTTGCCGTCGGGGGAAAAAGTCTGGCCGCAATTCGGCCGTAGGGTTTTCGGCACGATCCCGGATATCCGCCAGGTTCAGCTTGTTCAGCGAAGCAAGGAACGCATCGACATCAATCTGGTTGTGACGCGCCCCCTGACCGCGGATGAAGAAAACGATCTGCGCAACCGGCTGGCCGACAGCTTCGGCCATTCGTTCGACACGAATTTCAACTACATGGACGAAATCCCGCGCGCGGCGAGTGGGAAGTTCGAGGATTTCCGTTCCGAGGTGTAGAACGTGAAAACGGCATCATGCCCGGGACGCGACAATCTCCGCGTAAACGGCCTGACGGTTGAGACCAGGTCCAGACTGGCTGGATGGCGCTTTTCCCTCAAGGTGGGACAACATCAGGTGATCGAACTTGAACCCGCCCGTTTCGAACAGTTCCCTCAATTCCTCTAATGAGCCGATACAATTGGTCCGTGTTCTTTCGGCGTAACGCTTTGCGGCCGCAGCCACTTCATCCGGATCAATTCCCAGCTTCTCGCGCCATTGGCAGGATTCCCGGTAAACCCGATCGCCGAAGGATGCGATCTGATCCGGAGAGAATACAGCAGCTTGTGGGGTCCACGCCGGATCAATGCGGGTGGTTGTGACCACCTTGCCGCCGGGACGCAGAAGATGCCGCCACTTGGCGATGAGCGCCTGCCTTGGCAAATTTGAAAACTGGGAAAGAAAGGAATGGCAGCAGAGCATGTCGAACCGGTCTTCCGTATCCCAATTCAGAATATCGGTGGTCTTGGTTTTAAGTTCGATATCGGCATCGGGGCAAACCCGTTCCATATACCACTTGCAAAGAAAGAGAGGTGTTTCACACCGGTCTACCACGCTGATTTCCGGTGCCGGGTCGGCGTCGCGGTAGGCCAGCAGAATATGGGCGAGCATGGCGTAATCGGCGGTTCCGGAAACCAGCACGCGCCGGTGTTGGCCGTCGCGGGCGAGGCGGCCGAGCATTTCAGCGAAAAATTTCCCATGCCGTTGCGGTGTCGCCGCCAGCCCGAAGACGCGGAGATATGGCCAGAAGCCATGATACCAGGAACAGCTTTCTCCGGTTACGGGATCCTTGCGGCACAGGCCGGGGGCGGCCTCTATTGCCACGGGCAACGATTGGATAACAGGATCTTCGGGTGAAGATGGTGGCGACATTCTGCCGGTGGCAGCCTCAGTTCCCGCCATTTTTCTGTTTTCGCGTTCTTTTGAAGAATTCATTCAATATTCCAAAGCCTGTATCCGTATCGTCATCTTTTCAGGCTTTAACCTAGAGCGGATTATATTTGATGGCGATCACTTCATGACGTCGATCAATCATAAGAAACCGCCTCCTCCGAATCCCTGGACACGTCACCCTGAGGACGGGAACGGGGACGCGAAAAGGGGGCGAGAGGAATTATTGCAATATTTGAAGGCGTTATTCTCAATAAAGGGAAATTTAAGCCGTTTTATCGTGTAATAAAATTACAACAAATTTTATATAAATTTGTCTCGTATACCCCATATGGGGGATGCAAGGGGCCCGTTTTCAAGGTTACAATGCCCCTAATTATAATAAGGAGATATGCGTCCGTCCCGGACGGGTTAGTTGCAAAACCGGCGTTATAATTCCCGCACGGGGAGCGGGGGCAGAATTTGGGGTTCACCATGAATACGTTCGACAGCGGCCAATATTCCAAAACTTCTTTCAACGACTCTCGGGAAACCAATTCGGAAATGAGCGTGGCGACATCGGAAGATGCCGCGCCGGAAACTATTGTGGAAATCGCGCAGACGGCGGCGGCGCTTCGGGTCGGACCCCTCGGCGCCGGCCAGGCGCAGACCGTTCCCGTCAATCCCGGACAACAGATCGTTATCACCGGCCTCAACGCCGGCGCCACGCAGCAGGCTTTCCGCCAGGACGGCGGTAGC
>JAOUPW010000137.1 GCA_029879665.1 Rhodospirillales bacterium
CATGGCTTCGTCGGCATTCTTGATAAGTTCTTCAACCGCAAGTCCATCTTCAGGAAAAATGGCGATACCGATACTGGCGGTAACGTAGAGTTCATGCCCATCGACGATAAATGGATTTTTAATATCATTTATGGCCCGTCGGGCGGCCTTGACAATATCATCCACTTCATCAACCTTTGGCAAAAGAACGGTGAATTCATCCCCGCCGAGACGGCAAATCGTATCACCTTCTCGCAGGCTTTTGCTCAAACGCACCGACATTTCCTTTAAAACTCCATCGCCCACAATATGGCCAAAGGTGTCGTTGATTCTTTTAAATAGATCCAGATCGACGAACATAATCCCAAGATGCTGGCCGCTCCTGCCGGCATTGGCGATGGCCATGGAAACCCGGTCCATGAACAAACGACGATTGGGAAGACCTGTTAAGATATCAAAATAGGCAAGTTTTCGAATATGTTCTTCGGTTTTCTTACGTTCCGAAATGTCGCTGAAAATTCCTGAATATCTTTGAATTTCGCCTTTTTCGTCATAGATAACATTGATTGTCAGCCACTCGAGATACACCTCACCGTTTTTCCGCCGATTCCATATTTCCCCTTGCCAGAAACCTTTGTTCAGCAGGCTTTCCCACATGGACTTGAAAAATGAGTCGTCATGGCGGCCCGATTTCAAAAACCTCGGGTTCATGCCAACCGCTTCATCTCTTGCGTATCCTGTAATGGTTGTAAAAGCTGGATTGACGGCCTCAATAATTCCTTCCTTATTTACAATCATGATTCCGTCTGCTGACACATCAAGCACCTTTTGGGCAAGATTCACGGTTTTTTCTTTTCCGCCCTCGGCAAGCCCCTGAGCCTTGAGGTATTCATCCATCCGATGCACATATTCATACTGGATGCATTTCAATATGTCGGAATAAGTCAAAAGCCCGATCAGATTTCCGTCGTCGTCCGTCACCCCAAGATGACGAATTTTTTTCTCTTTCAGCATGTCCCGGGCAATCAAGATGGACGAATCATGGGGAATGGTAATTACCGGCCTGTTGGCGACTTCGTTGACGGAATGGTATTTTTTTTGTTCTGCAACAAGGCGGATTAAATCCCGCTCGGTAATAATTCCATATTCTTCATCTTTATTCCCTTCGACGATAACGGCATCACTGTTTGAATCACGAAGGGCTTTAACAACTTGGTTGATTGTTGCCTTACCCGGAATTTTTACCAAGGGGCCACTTAGGGCAGCACGGGTATCCGGCATGGTAAAAAAATGTTCAACACCGTGATTTTGAATGACTTCCGTCTGCGTGATGATCCCGATTACTTTTTCAGAATCATCCACCACCAGAAAATGATGGGTGCCTTCCTTTTTAAACCGAATTCCAGCCTCACTGACCGAAATGCGTGAATTAATGGTCTTAACCGGCGAACGCATGAGCTCACCGATAGGCATTTCGAATGTTTTTGGTTTACTGAAATCCAGATTCAGGGAATCACGCTCCGTCCAAATCCCCACCGGCTTGCCCTTTTCCATGACAATCACGGAGGTTCCCTGGGAATCCTTCATCAGTCTGGCGGCATGCGCGAGGCTATCTGTGGAAGCGCATTGCGCCACGGAATTAGAGAGAATGCTTGCGACGGAAATATCAGTCGACATCAAGGACATCCGAAGCGTTTTTAAAAGGACTGAGGTGGACTATTTTCCTGCCGAAGCCTTTAAAATTTAAGTAAAGAACACTGCATACTATCATAAATACGCTCATTATATGCACTTTTTGAATTTGTCCGGTTATTATTGTATGCAAACCAGATAAGGTAAAAGTTATAATCGGGAATCGATAATTAGCCCTTATCGTCCGTCTCGGAGCGTTTTGCCCGCAGCTGATCCCAATACGCCAGACGTTTGGAAATATCCCGCTCGAAGCCCCTTTCGCTGGGGACATAGTATTTCTCTCTCGCCATATCTTCGGGAAAAAAGTTTTGCCCGGAAAAGGCGCTCTCGGAATCATGGTCGTATTTATAGCCCTTGCCGTACCCCATATCCTTCATCAGGGCGGTGGGCGCGTTGAGGATATGTTTCGGCGGCATCAGGGAGCCCGTCTCACGGGCGGCGCGGAAAGACATCTTCTCGGCCTTGTAAACGGCGTTGGATTTGGGGGCGGTGCCCAGGTAAATGACGCACTGGACCACGGCCAGTTCGCCTTCGGGTGATCCTAGACGCTCATAGGTATCCCAGGCAGCCAAAGCCTGCGGCAAAGCCTGGGGGTCGGCAAGACCGATATCCTCGACCGCGAACCGCACCAGGCGGCGGGTGATGTAAAGGGGGTCCTCACCGCCATCGAGCATCCGGGCCAGCCAATAGAGCGCCGCATCCGTATCCGAACCCCGGAGCGATTTGTGAAGGGCGCTGATCAGGTTGTAGTGCCCTTCCTGAGACTTGTCATAGAGCGGCATGCGGCGTTGGACGGCCTCGGCCAGGGCGGCGGTATCAAGAACCGGTTTTTCCGGAAGATCGAACAGATCTTCGGCCAAATTGAGCAGATAACGGCCATCGCCATCGGCCATCGCCCGGAGCGCGGCGCGGGCATCGTCTTCTAAGGGAAGTGTCCGGCCTTCCTCTCTTTCCGCCCTGCGCATCAACTCATCCAGGGCGGAATCGTCCAGCCTATTCAGGACCAGCACCTGGCAGCGGGACAACAGCGCTCCGTTAAGCTCAAATGAAGGATTTTCGGTGGTGGCGCCAACCAGGATTACCGTACCGTCTTCAACATAGGGAAGGAAGGCATCCTGCTGGGAGCGGTTGAAACGATGGATTTCATCGACAAAAAGCAAGGTGCCCTTCCCCATCCCCCGGCGATCGCGGGCGGCCTCGAAAACCTTCCGCAGATCCGCGACCCCTGAAAAAACCGCCGACAACGGCTCGAAGAAAAGATTGGTATTTTCCGCCAACAACCGAGCAATGGTCGTCTTTCCGGTTCCGGGCGCTCCCCACAAAATAATGGAAGACAGCCGACCGGATGCCATCATTCGGCCAATCGGACCTTCCCGGGACAAAATATGATTCTGCCCGACGACATCGGATAAGGATTTTGGACGCAGCCTGTCGGCCAGCGGCTGTGGTGCCTGGGATTCGAACAAAGATCCTACCTGTTGATGACCAGGCTTTGTGTCTTTCCGTTGCGGTTGACGGCGATGCGCCATTGATCAGTCTTCCTGTTGAGGATTTTTTGCAACTGGGAAACGGAAGAAACTTTGGTTTCGTTAACCTCAATCACCAAATCTCCGGGCTTAAAACGAAGACGGTGGGCATTGCTTCCGCGCATGAGCTTGAGGATTATGATCCCCGGATCAAAACCGTCCAGCCCCAGTTCAACGGCAAGCGCCGGCGACATATTTGCAACAACGGCGCCGCTAAGGGGTTGGGGTCCTGTCAGTTCGGTCACGTTTCGGGGAGGGATTTCCAGGGGCGCTTCCATTTTCAGGGTCATGTTGAGTTCCCGATTGCGCCGCAGGGCCGTTATTTTCACACGGCTTCCCACGTCCTGGGTTCCGATTCTGAAATTCACCGATTCCAGATTGATAACTTCATGTCCATTGATCGTGAGAAGGACATCGCCGACCCGCAATCCGGCACGGTCCGCCGGCCCTCCTTGATAAAGCTTGTTAATCAAAATACCGGTTGGCCGCTTGAGTCCCAGGGATGTTGCCATATCGGCGGTTACCGTCTGCCCCCAGGCTCCCAGCCAGGGACGCACCAGTTTCCCGTTCTTGGTCACGCCGGTGAGCACAAAACGAACCATGTTGGAAGGAATGGCAAACCCTATCCCCATCGATCCGCCGCTTTTTGAAAATATGGCGGTGTTAATGCCTATCAGCCGCCCTTCCATACCAATCAAGGCCCCGCCGGAATTTCCCGGATTTATGGCGGCATCGGTCTGAATGAAGGAATTGAGATCGGAAATACCGACCTGAGTACGCGCAAGGGCCGAAATGATGCCGCCGGTCACGGTCTGGCCGACCCCGAAGGGATTGCCGATGGCAAGCACCAGATCACCGACTTCCACATCATCGGAGTCGCGAAACTCCAGGAAGGGAAGATCTTCCCCGCCCGAATCCACTTTGAGGATGGCCAGATCCGTTCGTTCGTCGACGCCGATGATGGAGGCATCGAATTCGCGCCGGTCGGCCAGAACCACCCTGATTTCATCGGCGCCTTCAATGACATGATTGTTGGTGACGACAACCCCGTCTTGCCGCACGATGACGCCGGAGCCGAGCGAATTCTGCACCCGGTTCTTTGGCGTGTTAGGGATATTCAGCCCTAGCCCCTCGCCGAAAAAGCGGCGGAAAAAGGGATCATCGAACAGCGGGGAAATCTGGCGGGATTTCACTACCTTGCGGGTATACACGTTGACCACTGCAGGGGCCGCTTTTTTAACCAGCGGGGCATAGGAAAGCTGAATCTGCGATTGTGAAGCAGGAATATCCTTTTGCGCCTGGGTTGGGCCGGCGCCCAAAAAGACGGCCGCCGCCAGACACATAGTCAAAATTCGATATAAACGGGACATGCTCATGGGATTATCTTTCCCGCACACCAAATGCCTTTACCGGGACCTGAGTTTACCCTGAATAAAAACAAAAGGCAGCCCTGAGGACTGCCTTTCGGATCACAAAATCGCCGGAACGGTAAAATAGGATCAATCAACCGCCGTTTCGGCCTCCGCCAGCTGCGCCTCATGGCGTGCCTTGTCCTCCATGCCTTTAGCCTCCGGATCGCGGTCCACCAGTTCGATCACCGCCATTGGGGCGCTGTCGCCGTAGCGGTATCCGGCCTTCAGAACGCGGGTATAACCGCCATTGCGATCCTTGTAACGGCCGGCCAGAACGTCGAACAACTTTCCAACCAATTGGGTATCGCCACCCAGGTGGGACAGTGCACGGCGCCGGGCCGCCAAGGTTCCGCGCTTGCCAAGCGTAATCATGCGGTCTGCCACCCGGCGGAGTTCCTTGGCCTTGGGCAAGGTGGTGGTGATTTGCTCGTGCCTCAACAGCGACGCCGCCATGTTCGACAGCATGGCCTTCCGATGGCTGCTTGTCAGATTCAGTTTACGGCCACTTATACGATGTCGCATGTTGATATCTCCTTATAAACATCCGCCATCAACAGGGGCGGAACGTTCCCTTAAAACGGTTCGTCGAGTTTTTTGGCCATATCCTCAATATTTTCGGGCGGCCAGTTGGGAATTTCCATGCCAAGATGAAGTCCCATTTGCGACAACACTTCCTTGATCTCATTCAACGATTTACGTCCGAAATTGGGCGTCCGCAGCATATCGCCCTCTGTTTTTTGGACCAAATCACCGATGTAGATAATATTGTCGTTTTTCAGGCAGTTCGCAGAACGCACGGAAAGTTCCAGCTCATCAACTTTGCGCAGAAGATTCTTATTGAAGGGAAGTTCTTCCCTGCGTTCTTCTTCTCTTGCCTTGGAGGGTTCTTCAAAATTGATGAACAGCTGCAACTGATCCTGAAGGATCCGCGCCGCCAGGGCAACGGCATCATCCGGGTTGACGGCACCATTGGTGGTCAATTCCAGCGACAGCCTGTCATGATCGGTAACCTGACCGACACGGGTGTTCTCCACCTTGTAGGCCACCTTGCGAACCGGAGAAAAAACCGCATCCACCAGGATTAGGCCAATAGGCGATTCCTCGGCGCGGCTCTGGCTGGCGGCAACGTATCCTTTACCGGATTCGACCGTCAGTTCCATGTTGAGCTTGGCCCCTTCATCCAGATGGCAAAGCACCAGGTCCGGATCCATGATTTCGATATCCGGGCCGGTTTCAATCATGCCGGCGGTGACCGTTCCGGGTTTTTCAACCCGGAGCATCATCCGCTTCGGACCTTCGGCGCTCATCTTGAGACCCATGGTCTTGATGTTGAGCACGATGTCCGTGACATCCTCGCGTACCCCGGGGATGGACGAGAATTCATGGAGCACGCCATCTATTTGCACGGACGTCACAGCGGCGCCTTGCAAGGAAGACAGCAGGATCCGCCTAAGGGCATTGCCCAAGGTCAGAC
>JAOUPW010000139.1 GCA_029879665.1 Rhodospirillales bacterium
ATGCAGGGGGTCCGCCAGCAGGGCCATGCCCTGATGAACGCTGCCGTAATGCAGGTGGTGGTCGATATTTTCCCGTTCCATCACTTCCGGCTGGAGGCCCTTGTCGCGGGCCAGTTGTTCAAGGTATGGGCCTTTTTCCGCCCTGACTTGAGGCGTTACGAGCAGGCGGTGGCAGCGGCGGTCCGGGTTGGCGAGGGCGGCGAGAACCGCGTGAAGGCCGTAAATCCAGGGGGATCCCCCTGTTTTTCCAGACTTTTTCGACTTTCCAGTCCCCCGGCCCCGGCCCGGAGTCCGTTCGTCAGTGGAATGCTGATTCTTTTTTCGGTTGCCTGAATCCGAAGCGGTGTGCTTGCGCTTTGTCATGATGGTGACTAAAATCGCTTAAAATACGGCATTTGCAAGTGTTTCTGTCGGAGGCCGGTTCCGGTGGAAAGACTCGCTTTGTCTTTGAATCCGTTTCAAGTTGACAAGGGGGCGGAAAACCTCATATTTCGGGCCACCGTTTCGCAAGTTCGCTATTTTTTCAGACATTCCGGGAGGGGTGCCCGAGTGGCTAAAGGGGACGGGCTGTAAACCCGTTGGCGTACGCCTACGTTGGTTCGAATCCAACCCCCTCCACCATATGCCTGGGGCATCGAAAGGTTTTTGAGTTTTAATGCGTTGGGCGGCACGGCAGAACGGGTGATTGGAAACGCGGGTGTAGCTCAATGGTAGAGCAGAAGCCTTCCAAGCTTACGACGAGGGTTCGATTCCCTTCACCCGCTCCAAAAAAATCCGGGAAAACTTCCCGGATAAAGATGTTTGTTTTTTAGTTTATCGGTAACTGAATCTAGTTTTACGCTTTGGAAAGAAAGACGGAACGATGGCGAAGGAAAAATTTGAACGAACGAAGCCCCACTGCAACGTCGGCACGATTGGCCACGTTGATCATGGCAAGACGACGCTGACGGCGGCGATCACCAAGGTTCTTGCGGAAACCGGCGGCGCGGTTTTTTCGGCGTACGATCAGATTGACAAGGCGCCGGAAGAGAAAGCGCGCGGGATCACGATTTCGACGGCGCACGTTGAATATGAGACGGCGAATCGGCACTACGCGCACGTTGATTGCCCCGGTCATGCGGATTACGTGAAGAACATGATCACCGGTGCGGCGCAGATGGACGGGGCGATTCTGGTGGTTTCGGCGGCCGACGGCCCGATGCCGCAGACGCGCGAGCATATTCTTCTTGCCCGCCAAGTTGGTGTTCCGGCGCTGGTTGTTTACATGAACAAGGTTGACCAGGTTGACGACCCGGAGCTTCTTGAGCTGGTTGAGATGGAGATCCGCGAGCTTCTGAGTTCCTATGATTTCCCGGGCGACGATATTCCGATCGTGCAGGGTTCGGCGCTTGCGGCGCTGGAAGACGGCGATGCGGCGACGGGCAAGGAATCGATCCTTGCGCTGATGACGGCGGTTGACGACTATATTCCGCAGCCTGACCGTCCCAAGGACCAGCCGTTTTTGATGCCGATCGAGGACGTGTTCTCGATTTCCGGTCGCGGCACGGTGGTTACCGGTCGGATCGAGCGCGGGATTGTCAAGGTCGGCGACGAGATCGAGATTGTCGGGATCAAGGATACGACCAAGACCACGTGCACGGGCGTTGAGATGTTCCGCAAGCTTTTGGATCAGGGTGAAGCGGGCGACAACGTCGGCGTGTTGTTGCGCGGGACCAAGCGTGAGGAAGTTGAGCGCGGGCAGGTTCTTGCGGCGCCGGGTTCGATCACGCCGCACACCAAGTTCAAGTGCGAGGCATATATTCTGACGAAAGAGGAAGGCGGCCGTCATACGCCGTTTTTCGGGAACTACCGTCCGCAGTTTTACTTCCGCACGACGGACGTGACGGGGACGGTTCAACTGCCCGAAGGCACCGAGATGGTGATGCCGGGCGACAATGTGACGATGGAAGTGGAGCTGATCGCCCCGATCGCCATGGACGAAGGTCTGCGTTTCGCGATCCGCGAAGGCGGCCGGACCGTCGGCGCCGGCGTCGTCGCCTCGGTTATTAAATAAGGAATGGAACGGCCCTAGGCTGAGTGAAAATACAATGGAAAATCAAAATATTCGCATCCGCCTGAAGGCTTATGATCATCGCGTACTTGATCAATCGGCGCGTGAAATCGTCAATACGGCTCAACGGACGGGTGCTCAGGTCAAGGGCCCCATTCCTCTTCCGACACGTATTGAGCGGTATACGGTGCTCCGTTCTCCGCATGTCGACAAGAAATCTCGCGAACAGTTTGAAATTAGAACTCACAAAAGGGTTCTCGATATTATTGATCCGACGCCGCAAACGGTGGACGCGCTGATGAAGCTCGACCTTGCCGCCGGCGTCAATGTCGAGATTAAGCTTTAAGGTTATAGTGTCATGAGAACCGGTTTGATTGCCCAGAAGCTCGGAATGTCTCGCGTCTTTAAGGACGATGGGACACATGTTCCGGTGACCGTTCTGAAGGTGGACAACTGTCAGGTTGTTTCCCAGCGGACGGATGAAAAGGATGGCTATAGCGCCCTGCAGTTGGGCGTGGGAAAGGCTAAGGTCAAGCGCATGAGCAAAGCGATGCGCGGACATTATGCCAAGGCCAAGGTGGAGCCGAAGCAGAAGATGGCCGAATTCAGGGTCAGCCCCGATGCCTTGGTGGAAGTCGGCGCCGAACTCTCCGCGGAACATTTTGTGCCCGGACAATTCGTCGATGTCACCGGAACCAGCAATGGTAAGGGATTTGCGGGCGGTATGAAACGTCACGGATTTGCCGGCCTCAGGGCGTCTCATGGTGTTTCCATCAGTCACCGGTCGCTCGGATCCACCGGTCAGTGCCAGGATCCCGGCAAGGTTTTCAAAGGCAAGAAAATGGCCGGTCAGCTTGGTAATGTGCAGACGACGGGTCTCAATCTTGAGGTGGTCTCCTCCGACGGTGCCCGCGGCATCATCATGGTGAAGGGGGCGGTCCCGGGGTCCAAAGGCGGATATATCCTGGTTCGCGATGCGGTTAAGAAGCCGACGCCGAAGGACTTGCCGTATCCGGCGGCCCTGTTGGGTGGCGAAATCCCGGTTGAAGAATCCGCTGTCGAAGAAGCCCCCGCAGAGGAAGTATCCGCTGAAGAAGTTTCCGCCGTGGATAAGGCCGAGCAAGACGAGACGAAGGAATAACGGCCATGAAGTGTGACGTCATCAGTCTGGATAACAAGAAAAGCGGCTCCATTGATTTGGATGAAACGGTGTTTGGCATCCGGGTTCGTCCCGACCTGATGGCCCGTGTGGTAAACTGGCAGCTGGCCAACCGTCGCGCCGGCACGCACAAAACCAAGGGCCGTAGCGAAGTTCGGGGCTCGACCAAAAAACCCTTCCGGCAGAAGGGTACGGGCCGCGCCCGCCAAGGCTCCGCCTATGTGAGCCAGATGCGCGGTGGCGGTGTGGTCTTTGGCCCGGTGAACCGCACTCATTTGCAGAGCATTCAGAAAAAGGTTCGCCGTCTGGCCATGAAATCGGCCCTTTCCGCAAAACAGGCGGAAGGCAAGCTGGTGGTTCTGGATCAAGCGACGATGAATGTCGCCAAGACATCGTTACTGGCGAAGCAGATCAAGTCTCTTGGCTGGGGCAACGCCCTGGTTATCGACGGCGCCGATGTGGACGAAAATTTCATGCGCGCGGCATCGAATATTATCGGCCTGGATGTGCTGCCGAGCCAGGGTGCGAACGTTTACGACATTCTGCGGCGGGAGACTTTGGTGTTGACGAAAACTGCGGTCGAGAAGCTGGTGGAGCGGTTGAAATGAACAAATACAACGCCAAAGGCAAGGTGCCCAGCTCCGAGCGGATGTATGAAGTCATCCGCAGTCCGATCATTACGGAAAAGGCGACCTTGCTGTCCGAATTCAATCAGGTCAGTTTCAATGTCCCCCTGGATGCGACCAAACCGGAAATCAGGGCGGCGGTGGAAACCCTGTTCAAGGTCAAGGTCAAGGCCGTGAACACCCTGCGTCAGAAGGGCAAGAGCAAGCGTTTTCGCGGCGTCCTCGGCCGTCGTAGCGATACCAAAAAAGCCGTCCTCACCCTCGAGGAAGGCCAGACCATTGATATAACGACCGGGGTTTAGGGTTTTTAGGCATGGCACTCAAACAATATAAACCAACGACTCCGTCACGCCGTGGCCTTGTCCTCGTGGACAGGGATTCGCTGTGGAAAGGGAAGCCGGAAAAATCCCTGACCGAGGGTCTGCGTAAGAAAGGCGGCCGTAACAATACTGGCCGCATTACTGCCCGTCGCATCGGCGGCGGACATAAGCGCCGTTACCGCATTGTCGACTTCAAGCGCAGAAAATTCGACGTTCCGGCGACAGTTGAACGGTTGGAATACGATCCCAACCGGACCGCATTCATCGCCCTGGTAAAATATGAGGACGGCGAAATTGCCTATATCCTGGCGCCGCAACGGTTGCGCGCCGGAGACACGGTCGTTTCCGGCAGTGCTGGTGTGGACATCAAGCCCGGAAACGCCATGCCGATGCAGAATATTCCCGTTGGCACCATTATTCATAATGTGGAAATGAAACCGGGAAAAGGTGGTCAGATCGCCCGTTCCGCAGGCACCTATGTTCAACTGGTCGGCAAGGATCAGGGGTATGCCCAGCTTCGCCTCAGCTCCGGAGAAGTGAGGATGGTGCGGGCCGAGTGCATGGCGACCATCGGCGCGGTTTCCAACGCGGATCAGAAAAACATTAAGCTTGGCAAGGCGGGCCGCAAGCGCTGGCTCGGCAAACGCCCCAGCGTACGCGGTGTTGCCATGAATCCCATCGATCACCCGCATGGTGGTGGTGAAGGCCGCACTTCTGGTGGTCGTCATCCCGTTACCCCCTGGGGTAAGCCCACCAAAGGCAAAAAAACTCGCAGCAACAAGAAGACGGACCGCCTGATTATGCGCCGCCGTCGCAGCAAGAAATAAAGGAGAGCGGTTTTGGCTCGGTCCCTACGAAAAGGCCCTTTTGTAGATGGCTTTCTTCTCAAGAAGGCGGAAGTATCTCGCGCTTCGGGACGAAACGCGATCATCAAGACGTGGTCGCGCCGCTCGACAGTTCTGCCCCAGTTTGTCGGCCTGACGTTCGGCGTTTACAACGGCAGGAAATTCATGCCGGTGCTGGTTACGGAAGACATGATTGGGCATAAGCTGGGTGAATTTTCACCGACCCGGACCTATCAAGGCCATACCGCGGACAAAAAAGCGAAGAGGGACTGACCATGGGCAAAAGATCAGCTCAGCGACAGCTTGCCGATAACGAAGCGATGGCGCATACACATCAGATGAGGATCAGTCCTCAGAAGTTGAACCTGGTGGCGGCCAGCATTCGCGGAAAGTCGTGTGAGTCCGCATTGGCCGAGCTTTCGTTTTCCAAGCGGCGAATTGCCGAAGACGTCAAGAAGGTTCTTGAATCCGCGATTGCCAATGCTGAAAACAATCATCAGCTGGACGTCGACCGTTTGTTTGTCGCCGAGGCAACCGTTGGCAAGGCACTGATCATGAAGCGTTGGCGCCCCCGTGCGCGCGGCCGGACGGGAAGAATTGTTAAACCTTTCAGCCATTTGCGGCTGGTGGTACGCGAACGCGAGGAGAAGGCTTAATGGGACAGAAGATCAACCCAATCGGTTTCCGCCTGGGTATTAACCGGACCTGGGATTCGCGTTGGTATTCCGACGGTGACTATTCCGTGCTGCTGCATGAAGACTTGAGCATCCGAGAGTATTTGACCAAGCGGTTGCAGCAGGCCGGCGTGTCCAGAATCGTGATCGAGCGTCCTGCCAAAATGGCGCGGATTACCATCCACACTGCTCGTCCCGGCGTGGTTATCGGCAAGAAGGGCGCGGATATCGAAAAACTTCGCGCGGATATTTCAAAACTGACCGGCTCGGACGTGCATCTCAACATTGTTGAGATTCGCAAGCCTGAAATCGATGCTCAGCTTGTAGCCGAAAGCATCGCCCAGCAACTGGAACGGCGTGTTTCAACCCGCCGCGCCATGAAACGGGCAGTACAA
>JAOUPW010000138.1 GCA_029879665.1 Rhodospirillales bacterium
TCGGCAACCCGCCGGTGATGATGTATCTGCTGTCCGGCCGCGATCAGGCCGCCACCAACCGCGCCAATTTCACCGGCTATTTCGCGATCACCCTGCTGATGTTAATCGCCCTGATGGCGTTTAAGGAACAGATTACATGGGGCAACGTGCAAATGTCGGCGCTGTTGCTGCCGGTGTTCATGCTCGCGGCGTGGACCGGCAGCCGCCTGTTCCGCAAATCCAGCGAGGCGCTTTACCGGCGCGTCGCCCTGGGCATTTTGTTTTTCACCGGTCTTTATGGGGTGATCCGCTAACCCCTCACTCCGCCGCCGCCAGCAACCGATCCAGGTCCAGGTGCGTTTCCAGATGCGCCGCCAGCTTGTCCAGCGTGTCCTCGACGCGGGCCTCGAAGGCCTGGCCGCGCACATGGCCGGAGCGCAGGCGGGAGAGAAAGCCGTAGCGGAAGGCGTCCGCCGCGAAAACCCCGTGCAGATAACTGCCCCGAACCAGGCCGTCTTCCGACACCGCGCCTTCACGGCGGCCGTCGTCGAGCATGAACCAGGGGCGGGCGCGGGCCGGGCCCTCGGTCAGCCCGATATGCATTTCATATCCATGCACCGGTTCGCCCGAACCTTCTTCCACGCCACGGACCACTTCCAGGGCCTTGTCGCCGGAAATGACGGTTTCCAGATCGAGCAGACCCAGACCCGGCGCGTCGCCGGGCGGGCCTTCGATGCCGTCCGGGTCGGCGACGCGTTTGCCCAGCATCTGAAAGCCGCCGCACAGGCCGACCACCATGCCGCCCCGGCGGCGGTGGGCGGCAATGTCCGTATCCCAGCCCTGGCCGCGCAGGAATTTCAGATCGGCGAGGGTGGATTTGGAGCCCGGGATCAGCACCACGTCGGCGTCGCCGGGGAGGGGCCGGCCGGGCTCGATCACCTGCACATGGACACCGGATTCGGCGCGGAGCGGATCGAGATCGTCGAAGTTGGCGATGCGCGCCAATCGCGGCACCGCGATCTTGATCAGGTCCGCCGTCGTTTCATTGTCCCGTGATCCATACTCCAGTGCCTCACCGGAAGTGGCGCTGTCCAGCGCCATGGCGTCTTCTTTCGGCAGGAATCGTGCTTCGGGAAAAAAGGGCACGATGCCGAAACAGTCCATGGCGCTACGCGCCTTGATCATTTCAACAGCGTCTTCGAACAGGGAAGCGTCGCCCCGGAACTTATTGATGATGTAGCCCCGGACGAGCGCCCGTTCAGCGCCGCTGAGCAATTCATGGGTGCCGATGAGGCTGGCGATGACGCCGCCGCGGTCGATGTCGCCGACCAGCACCACGGGAACGTGGGCGGCGGTGGCAAATCCCATGTTGGCGATGTCGGCATCCCGCAGATTGATTTCGGCGGCGCTGCCGGCGCCTTCCACGACCACCAGATCGGATTGGTCTTTCATAAACCGGAAACTTTCCAGCACACGGGGCAGCAGATCTTTTTTGAGGCCATGATAATCCCTGGCCGATGCATTGCCGGTGACGCGGCCCTGCACGATCACCTGGGCGCCGACGTCGCTTTGCGGTTTGAGCAAAACCGGGTTCATGTGCACACTCGGCTCGGCCCCGGCGGCGCGGGCCTGCAACGCCTGGGCGCGACCGATTTCGCCGCCGCCCGGCACCACGGCGGCGTTGTTGGACATGTTCTGCGGTTTGAACGGACGCACCTTCAAACCGCGCTGGGTATATGCACGGCAGAGCCCGGCCACCAGCAGGGATTTGCCCACATCCGAGCCGGTGCCCTGAAGCATGAGGGTTTTTGCGTTCATTTGTTTATTAAACCACAGAGAACAAAAAGGTCACAGGGGCGTAACGTCCGATCTTGCCGCCGCCCTTTGGTTCAAGAATTTTAACCCTGTGATCTCCGTGACTTCCGGGATTCACCCCTGCTTATTTGACGATCAGGGATTCCCGCAAGCCGTCGGCCTTGGGATTGGTATACTTTCCTTCAAGCACGATGCCTTCGGGTGTGGCGCCGGCGCCGTAATGAATTTCGTTCAGATCCTTGCGCCGGATCAGCGCCGCGCCTTCCAGCGAAACGCCGCCGAACAGACCGGCGGATTGCGCGAAGACGACGATGTCGGCACCGAGATTGGTGGTGATGGCGCCTTCCATGCCGCCGCCCAGCGTGCCGACGGTAATTTCCAGATCGGCGCCGATCTTGCCCTGATGCTTGATCAAGGATTCCACCGCGCCCTTATTGCGGATTACCAGCACCATTTCGGTGATCTGGCCGCCGGCCTGAAAGCCGAAGCTGCCGGCGCCCAGGGTATAAAACGCCGGCTGACCCCAGCCGGCATCGTTGCGGGCGATCAGAACCCCGGTGCCGCCTTCGGCGCCGATCAGGAATCCCGCCTTGATAACGCCAGGGAAGATGGCGGCGCCGGCCGCGTCCTGCAGCATGTCCCGGAACAGCCCCATGGGGGCTTCGTTGCGCTGCTTGAAGGTTTCCACCGTCCAGCGGGCCTTGTCGAGAATCGCCGCCGTGTCCGCCGGTGTCGAGGCGGCACAAGCGGCAAGGTTGAACGCCAGCGCCAGCACCGCGATACCCGATCCGATTTTTTTCATCATCCCATTCCCCCGATTCATGAAGTTCATTTGCTAGAATTCCACTCCCACCTGCGCCTTAACGCCGGAACGGAACGGATGTTTAACCTGCGTCATGTCGGTGACCAGATCGGCGGCCTCGATCAATTCTTCCTTGGCGTTGCGTCCGGTAATTACCACGTGCAGGTCGGGCCGTTTTTCTTGTAGCACCTTGAGCACGCCTTCAAGCGCGATGTAATCGTACCTTAATACGATGTTCAACTCATCCAGGATCACCATCTTGAACGAGGGATCGTTCATCATGTCCTGCGCCATGCGCCAGCCCTGTTCCGCCGCCGCGACGTCGCGCGCGCGGTCCTGGGTTTCCCAGGTGAACCCTTCGCCCATGGCCTGCATCACGCAGAGATCGGGGAAGGCTTCCAGCACCTTGCGTTCGCCGGTTTCCCACACGCCCTTGACGAATTGCACGATACCCACCTTCATGCCGTTGCCGATGGCGCGCGCCGCCAGGCCCATGGCCGCTGTGGACTTGCCTTTGCCCTTGCCGGTGTGAACGATGATCAGACCCTTCTCGATGGTCTTGGTGGCGAGGATCTTGTCTCGCGCCGCTTTCTTCTTGGCCATCTTTTCGTTATGGCGGGCGTTGGGGTCGGTTTCTTCGGTCATGGATGCCTCAATGTTTCATGTGTTTTTTTACCACAGAGGTACAGAGACACAGAGGAAAAACAACAATCTCTGTTTCTATGTGCCTCTGTGCTTCAAATGGAAAGCTTTTTCAAATAAGCATGGGTGGAATTGAGTTTCGGCGCCCATAACCCCCGCTCCTGCGCTTCCAGCAGCCGGGCGCTCATTTCCTTAAGCGCTTCGGGGTTGTGGGCCTCGAAAAACCCGCGCACGGTTTCGTCGGCGACGTAGGCGTCATAGACGGCGTCGAAGTGATGATCCTTCACACACTTTGCCGTGGCGGCGAAAGCGAACAGATAATCCACCGTCGCCGCCATTTCGAAGGCGCCCTTGTAACCGTGACGCATGACGCCCTGGATCCATTTCGGGTTGACCACGCGGGCGCGCACGACGCGGGCGACCTCTTCTTCCAGGGTGCGAATTTTCGGCGTCTCGGGGCGGGAATGATCGGCGTGATAAACGGCGGGTTGCGACCCCGACAACACCCGCACCGCCGCCGTCATGCCGCCTTCGAACTGGTAGTAATCGTCCGAGTCCAGAATATCGTGTTCCCGGTTGTCCTGGTTCTGGATCACCGCCTCCGCGCTTTTCAATCTTGTTTCGAACAGGCCGTGGGCGGCGGCGCCCGCCGCACCCGAACCGTAGGCATAGCCGCCCCAGGCGACATACGCTTTTGCAAGGTCGTCTTCCGTTTCCCAGCCTTTTTCGTCGATCAGCGCCTGCAGGCCGGCGCCGTAAGCACCGGGCCTGGAGCCGAAAACGCGGAAACCGGCGCGCAGGTCCGCTTCCCCCTGGTCCAAACCGCTTGCCAAAAGCCGCGCGGTTTCATCGCGCACCCGGGCCGCCAGGGGGTTGACGTCGTCGGGCTCACTCAGCGCCGCGACGGCGCGCGCCGCACTGTCGAACAGATCGATCAGCGACGGAAAGGCATCGCGGAAAAATCCGGAAACCCGCAAGGTGACATCGACCCGGGGCCGGTCGAGCACGCTTGCCGGCAAAATTTCGAAGCCGGTGACCCGGCGCGAGGCCGCGTCCCAGGTCGGCTTGACCCCCATCAGCGCCAAGCCTTGCGCGATGTCGTCGCCGCCGGTGCGCATATTGGACGTTCCCCAGGCGGTCAGCGCCAGGGACCGGGGCCAGGCGCCCACGTCCTGACGGTGGCGTTCGACCAAAAGCGATGCGGATTTCCAGCCCAAGGTCCAGGCCGCCGGCGTCGGCACGGTGCGAGTGTCCACCGAATAGAAATTCCTGCCGGTGGGCAGCACGTCGGCGCGGCCCCGGGTCGGGGCGCCGGACGGTCCCGGCTGCACGAAGCGGCCCTTCAGCCCGGCGAGCAGGCCGTCCAGTTCCGCCTCCCCGCAACTCTCGACGGCGGGGCGGATGCGGGCGTTGAGATCTTCCAGCACGGCGGCGGCGGCGGGGAAATTTTCACCGGGCGCGGTCGCGCCGCGGACCCATGCCAGCGACAGGGTTTCCAGCCGTTCCACCGTGTCGCCCACCGTGCGCCAAGGCGCTTCATGTAAAGAAGCATCGTCACATATATCAAGTGCAGCCGGACGCGGACCGTCCCAAATCTTGCCCAGTTCGCAATCGAGGGGATCGAAGTTCAGTTCAAGGTCGGCGGCCAAGGCGCGCAGCAACGATGCGTCTTTCGCCTCCGTTCCCCGGGGCACCCGCACCAGGGCCACAAGCAGGGCGGCCAGCAGATCGCCGTCCGGGCTTTCGCCAAACACATGCAGCCCGTCCCGGATCTGCATTTCCTTCAGTTCGCACAGGTAATTGTCCAGCTCGGCTAAGGCCGCGTCCTCGTCGCCGGCGGTATCCATGCCGCAGTCCCGGTCCAGGCCCGTCGCCTGGCACAGTTCGAGGATGTCTTTTTTCAATACTTTTATACGGCGCGGATCGACCCCGGCGGCCTCGTAATATTCATCGACCAACTGTTCCAGGTCGCGCAGTGGGCCGTAGCTTTCAGCGCGGGCGAGCGGCGGCGTGAGGTGATCGACGATCACCGCACCGGCGCGGCGCTTCGCCTGGCTGCCTTCGCCCGGGTCGTTGACGATGAAGGGGTACAGATGGGGCAGCGCGCCCAAGGCCGCTTCCGGAAAACAATCCTCGCCCAGCGCCAGTGATTTGCCCGGCAGCCATTCCAAATTGCCGTGCTTGCCCAGATGGACCACGGCATCGGCGTCAAACTCGCCGCGCACCCAGGCATAAAAGGCAAGATAGCCGTGCGGCGGCGGCAGCGCCGGATCGTGATAGCTGGCGGCGGGATCGATGTTGTAACCCCGCGCCGGTTGCAGGCAGACGGCGACGTTGCCGCATCGGAACGCCGGAATGGCGAAACGGCCGCAATCCACGTCGCCGGACATATAAAAAGGATCTTCTTCCGCCGCACCCCAGCGTTCGGTGACCCGGTCGCGCACGGCGGCAGGCAGGCCCGCGAAAAAAATCTGGTACTCGGCCATGGACAAGGTTTCTTCGACGGCGCGGGACTTCACCGCCGCGTTGGTCGGTCCGGCCTGTAGACGTTTTATCAGCGCGCCGCCGTCTTCGGGAATGTCGTCCACCTCGAACCCGGCGTCTTCCAGCGCCCGCAAAACCCGGATCGTGGCAGCCGGCGTGTCGAGCCCGACGCCGTTGCCCATGCGGCCGTCCCGGTTGGGGTAATTGGCGAGCACGAGGGCGACGTTTTTCGACCAGTCCGGCGCCGTGTGCAGCCACGCCCAACGCTTTGCCATGTCGCAGACAAAGGCGATGCGGTCCGTCACCGGCTCGTAGTTGACCATATCCGTTTCCGTCAGGGCGTCGCG
>JAOUPW010000140.1 GCA_029879665.1 Rhodospirillales bacterium
AGGCGTTAATCTCTTCCCCCTCGCAATTTTGCGTTCCAATTTCCCAAGGGTCCACCACCATGATCCGCCGCCCATATTGCTCGGCTATGGGCCCTAGAATTGATGTCGTCTCACCTTTGAAAGCACCAATTTCTATAAAATCGCCAGGGTAGTGATTTGCGCAGAAGTCCGCGATTTCGGAAAGTCGCCTCCTTTGGTGCGTGGCCCCACGGAGAAATTTTAACGTATTTTCGGAAAGTTCCTCGGTCTCGCCCATTTCACGAAGAATTTCACGGACACGTAGCGGAATGTCCTGTTCATCGTTATTAGATATCCGCGCGACACGAGCCAGAACGCCGGGGTGGCGTGTGGCCATCCAATGACTGAATCGATGATAGCGATAAAATGGATTAATTGACTTTAGTGAAATCATCAGAAAGTACCGGATCAAAAACTGAGGAATAGCTTATTGGATATTCAAGACGACATAAACAAATTTTATAGGCGAGACCGTTGACGTCACCGGCCACCTGGGCGTCGGGCCATGCTTGTGGGCGGGTGGCGTGAGGGTTATCTTGGTGTAGCCAACTGGCGCTTTGCCGCCTGCACGGTGGTTTCCAGGCGGTTGAGAAATTCCGAGCGGTCGGACTTGCTAAACGGTTTGGGGCCGCCGGTGACCTCGCCGCGTTCGCGCAGACTTTGCATCAGTTCGCGGTTGGCCAGCGCCATGCCGATGCCGTTTTCCGTAAACGGCTCTCCGTTGGGTTTGAGGGCGAGCGCGCCCTGCTCCAGGCACCGTGCGGCCAGGGGAATGTCGTTGGTAATGCAGATGTCGGCTTTTTGAATGTGATCCGCGATCCAGTCATCGGCGGCGTCCGCCCCCTGGGCGACGATGACCAGTTCCACAAGTGGGTCCGGGCTGGGGCGAATACCGCCATCGCTGACCAGATAGGTTTTCAGACCATGACGGGCAGCGACGCCTAGGGTTTCTTCCTTGACCGGACAGGCGTCCGCGTCGATGTAAATTTCTACCATAAAAGCCCTAACGATTATTCAGCCGGAATTTTCCGGAAAATCCCTAAATCCCGGGTGAGGGTATCCAAATCCCTCCGCCAATGGAATAGTTCCTGCTCCGTTGCCGTTCAATCAGCCAATGTTTTCTTTCTGTAATCAGGTCGCTTCATCTCGTATCCGGGGTACGGTCAAAGGTGAGAATGGCGGTGTTGCCGGGAAGGATGGCGGCGAAGGATGGGAAGCTAGTCATACTGTTTGATATCCGCGCCTGTTCGCGTCCGTGGGGATCTGCTGGAAATAAGGGGAATCGGAAGAATTAAAAGTTAATTTTAGAAAATATTTTCAATTGTGATTATCGTCACGGAAAAGGGTTCCCCGAAATCGTATGATCATCGAATGCCCAGAATGACTGGCAATATAACGAGCGGGTTCCGGGTAAAAAAACAAGTTTGCAATGCGCTCTGGAGGCAGGGAACCGTCAGAGCAGGGTGCCATGTCCCTTGCAGCATTCGTGCAGGCGCGCACAGGTGATTGAAAAAGTTAATTATAATTCACGGTATCACGCAATAAGGAAGAAAGACGATGGTCGCAAAATTATTTTCAATAGGACCGTTTATTAGCATGGATCTGCACGATAACCCAGGTCCGGTCCAGTTTAAGGATATGACGGAGTTTCTTGATTGGCTGTCCGCTGATCTGGAAAATTGGGACAAGGTCGGTCGGAAACTTTCTTCCAGCTTGAGTCAAAGCCTATATAGGTTGGTTCAGATGGCTTTGAAGGTACAGCACGAAAAAATGACCTCGGTATCTGAAGATATAAATCCGGTCGATGATTTCTCCCGGGCGGAACGAATTTTGCGGTCCTATGCGGAACATGAAATCATTCATTCAGAGACCATCTTGGGAAGGCGGATTCGCACCCTGATCGATGAAAATAATCATGACGAGGCGGCATATCTGATTTTGGGATTATTCCTCAATGAAATTCCCTCGCCTCTCCAAGATCGAGAAGATTCTGATATTGCACACCACCTATATATCGCTTCCGAAACGATGCAAGACTGGAATGGCGATCATATTGGAATTGTTGAACAAGAGGAATCTGAGGCAGAAGAAGAAGCTCCGGATGTGGGCGAAAATGTGCGTTCGTTAGAGAACGATTCGTCGATTCTTGAAAAAGTAAACAGAGAAATCGAAGAATTCCGAAAAGATCTGGATGCTGAGATTTCAACGGTGTCTCAACACTACGGCAATGAAATTAGAAATCTCGCAACGGAAATAAATAAACAAATTAGGGAAGCGCGGGAAACGCTGGACGATCTCACCACCAAGGGGGCAACGGCGGCGGCTTCGGCGGCATCCATTGCGGCAAAAGCCGGAGAAACCGAATTCGCAAGTTTCCGCAAGGATGTGTCGTCTCTGCGCGCGCAGCTTGAATCCGAACTGAAAGTCTGCGGTCAGATTATTCGGGACGAGACGGAAAGCTCTGTGAAGGATATCCAGGTTCAGTTTTCTGAAATGCGCAAGAATTTCGAGAACCTTGTTCAGCATGGAGAAGAGAAAACCAAAGATCGCGCCCGGAAAAGTCTTCAGGACATGCAGGGAGAGATCAATAAGGTTGGCGCGGAATTCGAAAGTTTCCGCAAGGATATGGCGTCCTTGCGCGCGCAGCTTGAATCCGAACTGAAAGTCTCCGGTCAGATTATTCGGGACCAGACGGAAAGCTCAGTGAAGGATATCCAGTCGCAATTTTCCGAAATGCGCAAGAATTTCGAAATCCTTGTTCAACATGGAGAAGAGAGCGCCAAAGATCGCGTCCGTCAAAGCCTTCAGGATATGCAGGAGCGGATCAATAAAACCGGAAATGATCTAGCCGAGGATTTTCGACAATCCATGGAAACGCGTATCGAATCGCTATCGGCGAAAATGAAAAGCGATTTACTCAAAATCGAAAATATCAATCAAAATATTTCCGACAAGAGTGCTAAAATAGATATTGAATTCGATTCTGCGATTAGTTTGATCCAGAAAGAACGCGAAGAGGCACTTGAGGAAATTGCAGCAAAGACATCCGATACCGGCGAAGCATTTACCTTGAACGCCAAAATGCTGGAGGATGCCTATCGGGAAAGCTTGAAAAATATCTCCGCTGCGGCGGAAAGTCGCGCCGAGGCCGCTCCCTCTACGGCTTTCTGGCGCCACAAGCAAAAAAGTCACCAGAATGTAGCTGTGGGCTCTGGGATGGCATTCATCGGGATTTTGGTTCTTGCGGCCGTATTCGTCAATTTGTATGCAGTCGATATCCTTTCATTCGCAAGCGCAATGAATACGATGGAGGCGGGGGCGGGAAATTCATTGATTGGATTGGCGTCGCTAACGATTCCCGCGATTGTCGTTATCTGGGCATTGGGCCAGATTTCCCGGGTTTTCATCTGGAATATGAAGCAAAGTTCGGATGCCGGTCGTAAGGTAGCGATGATTGAGACCTTCATTGCCCTGGAAAGGGACGGTAAGCTTGATAACCGTACGGACCGTTCTCTGATGATGCAGGCAATGTTCCACCAATAAAAAAAGCTGCACCTCCTTCCCTCACGATTCCCGCATATCCCGGGCCGTGGTGCCGGTGCTGGTGTTCTCCGCGTACTTGAGCCAGTTTTTGATATAAACCTCGTCGGACTTGCCGGCGGCTTTTGCCGAAGCACGCTCCTTCATGCGTGCTCGCCATTCCTTCAGGTTCACGAATTCATCGGGAATGGCGATACCGCGGTAATGTTCAAGGGCCGAAAAACGGTCCAGGTGGGGAAAAACCGTCAGATCGACCAAGGTCAAATCTTTACCCATCCAGTAAGGGCCGCCGTCCGATTTGCGAAAGCCTTCCATTTCCATGAACGTCAGCGCTTCTTCGATTTTGCGCGTATGAAGCTCCCGGCCGTTTTTATCCTGGGCCAGCAGAACTTTATAAATGTGCGGCACGAAGCGCACGTTGGCAAAATCGATCCAGGTTCGGGCCCGGGCGCGTCCAGCCGGATCCGCCGGGAGCAGGGGCCGGTCAGGGAAAGCCTCTTCCAGGTATTCGTTGATGACAGCGGATTCATAAATTACATGGCCGTTATGACGGATTACCGGAACTTTTCCATACGGCGAGATTTCGAGAAACCAATCCGGTTTGTCGTTGAGGTCAATTTCCGTCAGGGAAAACGCCAGCTCCTTTTCCAGGAGTGCCATGCGTGTGCGCTGGGCGAACGGGCAAGTGTGGGAGCTGATGATTTCTATGGTCATGGGAGGGGTCCTAATATTTCGAGATCCCCGAGACTACCCCAAGCCCGAGGGTATGGGAACCATCCACATTTTCAAGCCTTTCCGCCATGTACATGATAATACCAATGCGTTAAAATCTTCCTGGTGGAAGTTTTAGAATGGAGTTTTACGGCCATGGAACTTTTCGACAAGGTCGTCGTCGTCACCGAAGCCGCTTCCGGCATCGGGTACGAAGCCGCAAAACTGCTCTGTCACGCGGGCGCTTCCGTTTACATCACCGATCGCAGTGTGACCCTGGGAAGGGATGCGGTTGAACAGTTTCGCGCCGAAAACAGCAGCCTGCAGGACATTAAGTTCGTGGCCATGGATGTGGACGATGCGGAGTCGGTGGCCCGCGCGGCAGAGGAAATTCACAACGACGTCAAATGCATCGACATTCTGATCAATTCGGCGGGCTGGGAACGGGAAGACCTGACCGACGACACTGCGGCGGTTCTGAGCGGTGCCGCTCCGCACCTCAGATGCGAAGGGCCGGTAAATGTAGCGCGCGCCTTTCTTGCGCCGATGGTCGAACGTGGCGAAGGCCGGATCGTAAATGTCGCCTGCGATGGCTGCCTCAGCCCGAGTCCACGCGTTCCCGACTTGTGCCTGGGCTGCGACCGCGTACGTCTGTTCACCCGGGAATTGTCCGGCGAACTGGCAGGTCAAGGAGTCAACGTCAATTGCCTGTGTCTGGGTCCGGAAGGTAGCATCGAAGATGAGCGCAATGCGGGCGCCAAGGGAAACCCGGCGGCCAATTCCCCGGATCCGGAAGCTATCCGCGAGGCGATTTTATTTTTCGCCAGCCCTGCATCGGGCCATATCACCGGGCAGATGATGCGCCTCAACAGCGACCGCACCGAAGCCGCCTGACAAAAATTACGGAACTTTCCGCCCTAGATCCGTTAGCAGGGCGTGGAGGAAAAAGTCGAGGCCCTCGGAGATGTAGCTCTCAAGGTCGGTACGCTTGACGAAATGCCAGTGCTTCAATGCCCAGGCATGGGCGTACATAACTACCTGATAGGTCGCAAGATCGATATCCACGGGACGGAACAGGCCCTCGTCAATGCAGTCCTGGATGCAGCCACCGATCAACCGGTTGGTTTTTTGCTCCGCGTCCTTGATGAAGCGTTGCCGCTCCGGTGGCAGGGAATAAGTGGAACGGTAGGCGAGCAAGGTGGCTTCGCGGCGTGCATCCACCACCCGGCAATAGGCAGCAAAGGTGGCACGGCAACGTTGCAGCGGTCCTTCAGCTCCTTCCAAGGCGGCGGGAATTTCCGTGGCGTAGGATTCAAGCACATCGAGGATCGACAGCAGCAGCAAATCTTCCTTGTCGCGCACGTACTGATAGACCAGCCCGGTGCTGATGCCGGCTTCTCGGGCCACTTCCTGCACCGTAGTGCGCTCGTAACCTTGTTCCGCGAATAACCGAACTGCACCGGCGACGATCTTGGCGCGGCGTTCCTTTACCAAACCGGCATCGGCGGTTCGGCTCATGCCTTTGAGAATTTGACTGGTATCGCTGGGCATGGGGGTTCCCCTCATGCCTGCCTGTCAAGGAAGGCGTGGACGCGGGTTTGCGTTTCGGAAACATCGTGCAGGCGCCGGGTTTCACTTAACTCCAGTTCGAAACCGTCCTGGGCGGGGTCGAAGGCGGCGGCGATGCATTGCTTGCAAGCGGCGAGGGCTTCCGCCGGAAGATCGCCAATGCGGGTGACGAGGTCTTTCGTCCACGCCGTCAGTTCGCTATCGGGACGGGCCCA
>JAOUPW010000141.1 GCA_029879665.1 Rhodospirillales bacterium
TGCCGGCGCCTTGCCGGGCGATTTAGTCCATAACGCCTATGGCTACGGTCTGTTTACCGGCGGGCTTGGCGCACATTATGGCGCTGAAGCATTGGGCTGCACGGTGACGCCGGTATCCGGCGGTCTCACCGAACGCCAGATCGTTTTACTGGAGGATTTTGGAGCAAGAGTGCTTTGCGCAACGCCGTCTTATGCGTTGAATATTGCCGAAGTGGCGGAAAGCAAGGGTGTCGATATCAGAAAATTGCCGCTTGCTGTTGGTATTTTTGGAGCCGAACCGTGGAGTGACGCCATTCGTCAGAAACTGGACGAACGCTTAGGGATCAGGGCCGTTGATATCTACGGTCTATCTGAAATTATAGGTCCGGGCGTTGCCGCTGAATGTATTGAAGCTCGAAATGGCTTGCATGCCTGGGAGGACTGCTTCCTGTTCGAAACCATCAATCCTGATACCGGCGATGTTCTTGCCATGGGAGAAGTTGGTGAATTGGTCATCTCGACCCTGGCCAAATGGGCACAACCGATGATCCGCTATCGTACCCGAGATATCACCCGCCTGGAAACGGCGCCTTGCGAATGCGGGCGGACCCATCTCCGTATCATGCGGATTACCGGGCGCAGCGATGACATGCTGATCATTCGTGGCGTTAATGTTTATCCTTCGCAGGTTGAATCCGTGCTGGTCGGGCAACCCAATATCGACCCGCATTACCAGTTGGTCCTTCAGCGCGAAGGAAATTTGGATACCCTGACCATAGAAGTTGAGTCCAGCCCCGGCGTGAATCCGGATGAATACGATGCCATCGCCAGGAGCGTGGAGCATATAATCAAATCAAGGATCGGGGTGACCTGCCGCACAATTGTATTGAGCCCCGGTGAAGTTCCTCGTTCCCAGGGCAAAGCCGTCAGGGTTCGAGACATGCGGCCGAAAGACTGAGAATTTCTAGATTCCCAGATAAGCTTCTATAACTTTTTCGTTGGCAAGAAGTTCTTTGCCGGGACCGGACAGCGTGACCTCTCCGGTTTCCAGCACATAAGCACGATCGGCAATTTCCAATGCCATAAAAGCGTTTTGTTCGACCATGAAGATTGTGGTTCCGGCGGCGCGCAGCTGGTTGACAATATCGAAAATTTCTTCGACCAGCTGTGGCGCCAGGCCCATGCTGGGCTCATCCAGAAGCAAGATTCGCGGGCGCGCCATCAGTGCCCGGCCCATAACCAACATCTGTTGCTGGCCGCCTGATAGGACCCCTGCCATCTGATGGCATCTCTCCTTTAGGACCGGAAACCGATCATACACTTGCTCGATCGTTTCCGCAGCTTCATCGCGGCTGCGGGTGAATGCACCCAGCATCAGGTTGTCCTCAACCGACATGGGACCAAACACCTGCCGACCTTCCGGGACCTGACTGATCCCCATCTTTACCCGTATTGATGATGATTTGCGGCCGACCTCTTGTCCGAGTAGCCGGATGGTGCCACTGCTGGCCGGCTGAACACCGGATATGGTCCGAAGAAGCGTCGTCTTACCTGCGCCATTGGCCCCGACAAGGGCGACCAGTTCCCCTTCTTCGACATCCACATCAATACCGCGAAGCGCCTGGATGCGACCGTAATGGCTGGAGAGATTCCGAATCTCGAGCAGCATCTAACACACTTTCTGTCTATGACCGAGGTAAGCTTTGACTACGTCCGGGTTCCGGCGGATCTCATCTGCGTTGCCTTCGGCAAGTTTTCGTCCGCTATCGAGAACAATAATATGATCAGAAACGCCCATCACCAATTTCATGTCGTGTTCTACCAAGACCACGGTAATCCCCATGTCAGCGATACGTTTAATCAGTTCGTTAATTTCCTGCGTCTCGGACGGATTGAGACCCGCAGCCGGTTCATCGAGCAAAAGCATGCTGGGTTCACTGGCAAGAGCACGAGCGATTTCCAGCCATTTCAATGCACCATAAGGCATGGAGTCCGCATCGCTGCCGATATATTCCTCAAGACCCACGTCGCACATGATCCGTTCGGCCCGCTCGCGGCAAACCCGTTCGCCTTTTTTGATGGACCGGAAACCGAAAAGCGCCGGCAGAAACCGGCTGTCGTTCCTCAGATGGTTGCCAACCATGACGTTTTCGACGGCACTCATATTAAAGAAAATCTGCAAATTCTGAAAGGTGCGTGAAATTCCGTATCCGGCTAACTTGAAAGTTGGGATTCCCGTAATATCCAGATCATTAAAAATTATTTTGCCCGCGCTTGGAGAATCAACACCTGTTATCAGATTAAACAAGGTCGTCTTACCGGCACCATTGGGACCAATGATTGAATGGATGGCGCCGGGATTGATGGTAAAGTTCAAGTCTTCGACTGCACAAATTGCCCCGAATTCCTTACTCAAGTTTTCCACGCGAAGCAGAGTCATTTTTTCCGCCTCTTGAATGCGGACAGTAACGTCGGCACCAGACCCCGGCGCATGAAAATTAACGTGATAATTAATGCAGCACCGAAGACCAGCATTTCATAATCATGAAAAACCGTCAGTAGTTGCGGCAAGGTGGTCAGTAAAGCGGCACCGACAACGGCGCCGAAGACAGATGCCATGCCGCCCAGGACAACCATGGTCACCAGTTCGATGGAGTGGAAGAAATCTCCCTCAGATGGAGTCAGAAATCCCGAAGAATGGGCAAACAGACTGCCGGCAATGCTGGCGAACACAGCCGATACGACGAAGATCAACACCTTGTAATGAGCGACATCGACACCCGCGACAGAGGCGGCAACTTCCGACCCGTGCACCGAGCGCAAGGCGCGTCCAACCGGAGAATTTATCAGGTTGAGCGCCAACCATACAGCGACCAGCAAAAGACCACCGATCATCCAGTACCAAACCTGCTCGTTTCCCGGTTCCCAGCCGAAGGCGGAAAACCCGTCAACCGACATGCCATCTGGGCCGCCGGTCAGCTCGCCTTCCTGATTAAGGACAATCGAAATAACAATTCCCATGCCCAGGGTTCCCATAGCCAGATAATGACCACGCAGCTTCATGATCGGACGGGCAATAACATAAGAAAGTAACCCGACGAACAGGGCCCCGGTCAGCATCGCTACAAGAGGCGGCCAGCCATGATTGCTGACCAGAATACCGGAAAAATAAGCACCCAGAGCGAAAAACCCTGCATGACCCAGGCTGATTTGGCCGGCATATCCGATCAACAGGTTAAGCCCGACACAAACGATCGCGTTAATACCAACCCGGTTAGCAACGTCTAAATAATAGCTGTTGGGCAATAAGAACGGCAGGATGGCAATGATAATTGCAAGAGCAAGAATACCCCCGGTTTCTGGCTTGGCTAGCGCGTTCATACCCGTTCCGTTCCCCGTCCGCCAAACAGGCCGTTCGGCATCAGGAACAAAACAGCCAGGATAATGATAAAGGCGACCGCGTCTTTGTACGCCGACGAAATGTATCCAGCAGTCATGACTTCACTGATACCGACGATCAGACCTCCGGCAATTGCGCCCATGGGTTTTCCCAGTCCTCCCAGGACTGCGGCGCAAAACCCTTTCAGTCCCAACATGATGCCAACCCCCGTATAAGTCAGCGAAATGGGTGCGATCAGGATACCGGCGCTGGCACCCAGAAGGGCGGACAGACCGAAACTCAAAAGCAGCACTATGCGCGTATTGATTCCCATTAATTTGGCGGCCAGCGGATTGTGGGAGGTGGCAATAATCGCCTTACCCATCATGGTGCGGTTGAAAAACAAGTGCAGGGCGACCACGATGACAACCGTACTGCCGATTATCCATAAACTCTGCGGCAGAATTGATGCACCGCCGATCATAATCGGATCGTTGCCGGAAAATGCCGGAACGCTGTGAATATTGCGATCCCATACCACCTGGGCGGCGCCTCGAAAGAAGATAGAGGCTCCGATGGTGATGATAATCAACGTAACTATTGGAGCGTCACGGGCAGGCTCGACGGCGAACTTTTCCAGCCCCAACCCAACGATCACCGTTAATACAATAGCGAGAAGGATTGCAATCGGCATGGGCAATCCCAGGCCAATAAAAAACACCGTACCCATGCCACCCAGCATGACAAATTCGCCCTGGGCAAAATTGATCACATGGCTTGCATTATAAATAATAGCAAACCCAAGACCGACAAGCGCGTAAATGGCGCCAACGGTTATTCCGGAAAACAAAAACTGTAAGAGTTCAGCTAGCATAGTTCAGATTATGTCAGAAAAAGCGGCTCCCCCATATAAAAATGAGGGAGCCAGCAGCCTATCCAGTCCAATTAATCGCGATGACCTATTTAAGCATTTTCCAGTCACCGCCGCTTACCTCGACCATTACGAACGAAGCTTCATCCAAACCCAGATGATCGGTCGCCGACATGGAGTAAACACCATCCACACCAATGTAGTTTTTGGTTTTTTCGATTTCCGCACGAACCGCAGCCTTGTCGGTCGATCCTGCGCGTTTGATGGCTTCAATCGCAATCATCAGGCCGTCGTAAGCGTGTCCACCAAAAGTTGATATCTCACTGCCCGTTTTGGATTCGTACATTTTCTTATATGAACCAGCAACTTTCTTTTGCACGTGGGAATCCGGCAAAGCATCGACCACAACCAGGGCGGCGGCAGGAAGACGCACGCCTTCGGCGCCGCCATCAGCATTCTTGATGAACGATTTCGAAGCGGAGCCATGGGTTTGATAATGCGGGATGTTGGCTCCCAGCTGCTTGAAATTCTTAGCGACGATTGAAGTCGCGGCGCCGAATCCACAATACAACATAGCCTGTACACCCGCCGTATTTTTGATTTTGGTGATCTGAGTTGTCATGTCCGTGTCACCTTTACCATGGGTCTCATCAGCTGCCAGAGTAATACCCGCGCCCGATGCCAGTTTCAGGACATTGTCTCGGCACGATTTGTCAAACCCACCACTTCCGGACAATAACCCGATCTTGGAAATGCCACGGCCCTTCATATCCTTGAATATTTTCTGAACGGCCAGGGTATCTGTATGAGGCGTTTTAAAAACCCACTTTTTAACCGGATCGACGATAACACCCGCACCACCAAATGAAATGAACGGGATCCCCGCTTTCTCGACGATCGGGATAACCGCCATGGTCGCCCCCGTGGTAGAGCCGGCAAGAATGATATCAACCTTGTCGTCATTAATTAAACGCTTGGCAAAGGGAACTGCTTTTTTTGGGCTACCGCCGGAATCGTAGACGATAAGCTCAAGTTTCTTGCCAAGCACGCCACCTTCGGCGTTGATCTTATCGACGTACATCTCCAGCGTTTTCTTTTCCGGATCGCCGAGGAACGATGCGCCACCGGTTACGGCTAAAAACGATCCGATCTTGATTGTTTCCGCAGCCTGTGCATTACCTGTTGCAAGACCAACTGCCGTAACTACACCGAGGGCTGTCAGCCCTGCCTGCTTGATAAGCGATTTCATTTTGATTTTCCTTCCTGTAATTTAAGCGACCATTTTTGCGTAATTATGCAAATAAGCCTTCAGGTACCAAATTATCGGATATATGATATTTCCACAATAACTTTATGGATAATAAGTATAAAATTCGATTTTTAGCTTCAAAACAGCCAAGCATCGTCCTGAAAAAGCCGGCGCATGAGCTTCGACCGCCCGATGCCCTCAGGGGGGCCCTGCAGCCCTGGCGCTACCTTAGCGGTTGGCAGGATCGATAACATTAACCAATGGCTTCCCTGAAGCAAGTCGACGAAAGTTTTCCGCCATTATGTTTGTTATGTGTTCGATTGAAACATCGCTGAAACCGGCAACATGAGGGGAAATGAAGAAATTTTCCAACCTCAAAATTGGGTCATCGGATGGTGCGGGTTCCGACCAAAAAACATCGAACGCCGCCCCGGCTATTTTATTGTTCGTCAGCGCTTCAAATAGTGCGTTGTAATCCACCAGGGGACCTCTAGCGACATTTATCAGATAAGCCGTAGGTTTCATACCGCCGAGTTCTGAAGCACCAATCATACCAAGAG
>JAOUPW010000142.1 GCA_029879665.1 Rhodospirillales bacterium
TGGAACAAGCCATATCCGCATGCTAACCTCCGGATATGGCTTGTTCCAGCCATTTTTTACTCCCGCGCCCATGCGGCAATCCACGCTATTCGCGAATGGCATGGGGGTCTGATAATTTATCATGCTTGCTTTCATGGTGTACTTTGGCGTAAACGCGCTAAGATTTGAAATTGAGAAAAAGATCAAATTTTTAAGGGAGGTTCTGGATATGGCGGCATATTGGATAGCGCGGGCGCATATTGTCGATGCGACCGAATACAAGAAATACACGGATCTCGTTCCAGAAATTCTGAAGAAATTCAATGGCAAGGTACTTGCCCGCGGCGGCAGGTTTCAGACTCTGGAGGGGCCGGAAGAATTCGAACGTCATATCGTGGTTGAATTTCCGACCCTTGAAGAGGCTGTCGCCTGTCACCAGTCTCCGGAATACCAGAAAGCCTCAGCCTTCCGCCGGGGGGGTGCAGGGATCAATGAACTGGTGATCGTCGAAGGCGGCGATGCAACTAAATAAGGGCCTGAAATTGTGATTAACGCCGCGATCATCGGCCTTGGCTGGTGGGGTCATTACTTGCTCAGGACCCTTCAGGGAACTTCGGATAAAATCCGGATTGTCCGGGCTATTGATTATAATCCGAAAATACTGAAGGACCTGGAAGGCTTGGCCTCCGCAACGGGCGTCATTCTGTCTGCGGACATGCAGGATGCTTTTGATGATACAGATGTCCAGGCGGTGATTCTGACCACACCCCATTCTCTGCATGAAGCGCAGATCGCCCAAGTGGCCCAAGCGGGAAAACATGTCTTTTGCGAAAAGCCCTTAGGGTTGACAAAGGCCAGCGCCGAACGCTCAGTTGCGGCGTGTCAATCCGCCGGCGTAATGCTGGGTATCGGTCACGAACGGCGGTTCGACCCGGCGTTGATCGAAATCAAGCGCATGATCGATGCCGGCGAGTTGGGCACCATTCTGCACGGTGAGGCGAATTTTAGTCACGATAGTTTGGCTGGCGCCGATCCGGATAACTGGCGAGTTTCAAAGGAACATGCGCCGGCCGCCGGCATGACCGCCATGGGTATCCACTTGACCGATTCCTACATTCACATGTTGGGCCCCATTGATCAGGTCTATGCGCAAACTGCGCGCCGGGTGGTGCAATCGGAAACCGGCGATGTGGTATCCGCACATCTCAGGTTCGAAAGCGGCGTGACCGCCTATCTCAACTCGATCCTGGCAACCCCGTTCTTCATGTGCACCCGGATTTTCGGATCGGACGCCTGGGTCGAGGCCCGCGATACCGTGCGTCCGGAAGCCGAAGGCATCACCTATCTGACCCTGTGCCGTGCCGGCGGTAAGCCCGAGACCCGGAAAATGCCGTCCATCAATACAGCGGTCGTCAACCTGGAAACCTTTGCCGATGCCATTTCCGGCGTTGCTGCCTATCCGTTTACGCCGGAAGAAATGGTGAATAATATCGCCGTGCTCGAAGCGATCACCCGTTCGGTGGAAAGCGGAGAAGCCGAACGCGTGCCCTAAATGAGTGCCAGGCTAAGCACCGGATAAGCGATCAGCAGAATCAGCACCACCAGCATCATTACGGCAAAGGGAAAGGCGCCTGAAAAAATATCATAGAGCGTCACGCTTGAATCATTGAGGGTGCTCTTGATGACAAAGCAGGAAATGCCTAAGGGCGGGGTCAGCAGGCCAATTTCGGCGCCGACCACGGTGATAATGCCGAACCAGACCAGATCAATGCCAAAGGTATCCAGTACGGTCAAAAACAGGGGCACGACGATTAGAATGATCGAAGCCGTGTCGATGATGGTTCCCATCAGGATCATCAGGATGACATAAAAGGCCATGATTTCGATGAAGCTGAACTCCATGGCGACAAGCCATTCGCCAAACTGAGTGGGCAGGGCGGCGACCCCGAGCATGCGGCTGTACATGGAGGCGGATATGATCAGGAACATGATCGTTGCTGAAATATGCCCCGTTTCCTCCAAAACTTCCCAAAAATCCCGAAACGTCAGCGCCCGCTTGATCAGGGCGACAATCAAGGCGGCGAGGGCGCCGGCGGCGCCGGCCTCCACCGGGGTGACAACGCCACCGTAAATTCCACCCAGGACGACGAGAACCAGAAAGACGACGGGAAACAGTTTGTCGAAGATATTCTTTATCGACAGATTGGCCCATTCTTCCGAGGCGCTGTCTTCGATGTTCTGGACGCCACCGACGAAATCCGGTTTTGCATAGGCCATGACAAGGATAAGTAACGCGTAGGCGAAGGAGAGGATGATCCCCGGAATGATTCCGGCAAGAAACATCTGCCCTACCGACTGTTCGGCGACGATGGAATAGATGATCAGCATGGCGCTGGGCGGAATTAGCATGCCCAAAACCGAACTTCCGGCGACGACACCGACGGAAAAACGGGGGGTGAAACCAAATCGCAGCATTTCAGGCACCGCGACCTTGGTAAAAACCGAGGCCGAGGCTATGGATGATCCGGAAATAGAGGCAAAGACCGCGTTGGCGGCGACGGTGGCAATACCTAATCCGCCGCGGATTTTATAGAAGAAGAAATTGGCAACGTCATAAACGTCTTTTCCCAGCCCCGCCTTGCTGACGAGTAGACCCATCAGGGCAAACAGGGGAATGGTCGCGAATACGTAATGTGAAACCGTATCGGCGACGGAGAGAGACAGGAGGCTTACGGCAATATCAACGTTATCGCGGATGATCCAAACGCCGATAAACGAGACCAAACCAAGGGCCACGGGGATATATAGTCCGGCATAGATCAGAGCGACAATCAGGATAATGGAGGCAATGCCGACTTCAACGCCACTCATCGGTTATTATTCCTTTCCGGGGCGCAAGTAGCGGATACCGAAGGCCAGAAATTGAAACAAGGTGACTAGACAGCCAATCACGATAACCAGCTTGACCGGCCAGACCGGGGCGGTGAAGACGCCTTCGTTGCCTACGTAATAATCTTTTTCAATGGATTCGAACAAAAGCGGCACGCTGCCATAAAGAACGATGACCATAAACAGGATGCTGAGCAACTCGAAGGTCACGCCCATGATGCGTCCTGCCCGGGGGCTGCGGGTCAGCATAAGGTTGAAAAATCCGTCGGATCGGGTCAGCCGCCCCCTCCGCGTCGCGTCGCCAAGCTGCAGGAAGACAATGCCGACTAGGGACAGTTCGATCATTTCATTGACGCCATCGATGGGGGCCGTGAACAGGGTGCGACCAAATGCGTCCATGTTGATCAGGACCATCAGGGCAAAAATCCAGAAGGTGCCGAGCGCATTCAGGCCGGAAAGGCTTAGATCGAGAATATTTCCGGGGGCTCCGCCAAGTAACGGGGCCCCCGGTGAATGATCGGACTTAGATCCGTCCGACTGAGCGTTTGGCATGGGGGATTATTCTTTGTCCCATTGCCGTACGATAGGCTGATTGGCTTTGCGCATGGCATCCATGTAAGCCGTGAGGATGGCCTTGCCGGGAACACCCTTTTTCTCAAGGCTGTCTGCCCAGTCTTTGGCCACATTAGGCATGGTTTTCGCCCAACGTTCGCGTTCGGTGGTGGACATTTTGATGATCTTGCCACCCTTCTTTTCGTACTCCTTGTAGTATCCGGGGGCGACGTCCGTCACGACTTTGGAGACATGATCGCGATAGGCGATAGCGCCTTCGGAGATGGCTTTCTGAACCTCGGCCGGCATTTTCTTCCAGGTATCCGCATTCATGGTGATCGCCTTGGAATTCATGGCACCGATCCTGGCATCAAGCATGTAGGGGGCCACTTCCACAATCTTAAACTGCACCACCGCTTCCGGCCACAGCATGGTGGCGTCGACAACACCGGTTTTAAGCTTGTTGTAGAAACTGACCAAGCTGCCGCCCACACCGGCGGCGCCGGTACCCTGCAGGTAACGTAGGTTGAGACCTGCCCCGGCAACCTTCAGGCCACTGAAGTCGCCGATGGACGCGACCGATTTTTTGCTAAAAATCTGATAGGTGTCCAGCACCGTCAGGTTGGTTAGATAAACTTGATTGAATTTGCTCCACGCGTCCTTATAGGCCGGAAACTGTTTGACCAGATTGTCCACCGTAACCGAGACCAACGCGGGATCGGTGGTGACAAAAGGAGTTGAAAAAGCAATCAGTTGCAACGGAACCTTGTCTGCATGAAACACGGTAGTGACGACTCCGATATCGCCTAAACCTTTTTGCAGTCCTTCAAGAACATGTCTGGGTTTGACGATCTGGCCGCCCCAGGCTTGGTTCCATTTGATTTTGTAATTTCCGGTTTTGGCCAGACGCCGGTCAATTTCCGGAATGTAGAAGTTGATGAAATGTTTGACCCAAAGCGCCTTCGGCGGATAGCCATCAATGGCGGTGAGGTTGATGGTTTCTGTAGCCTTGGCGGGAGCGTTAAGTGCAATGATTGGAGCAGCAATCGCCAGAGAAAATATGCTCAAGAGCTGCTTATATAGCGTCCTAGACGAAGCCATGTGATGTCCCCTTGTAAGAGTCGATATTTTGTTTTTGATTGGATTAATAATCATTCCGAGAATATCAACTTATGAGAGAAAGTCAATTATTGTCGATTTTTTTCGCTATACTGCGGAATTGTAGAATATTTATGTTTGGGACGATTATACGTTCAGTTATCGGTTTAAATGTTGCCGCAACAATAAACTCCCATTATGAAGGCCCTCGGTTTGGGTTAGTATGACGGAGAAATATTCCAATATGACGATTTCGCATAAGGACAATGGAGCCGGAGCAACGCTGGCGACGTCCGTTTATGATCAATTGCGCACCGATATCCTGCGCGGCAATCTTCTTCCGGGCGAAAGGCTGCGAGCGGAATTCCTTCGCGAACGTTACAAGGTTGGCAACAGCCCCGTTCGTGAGGCTCTCAACCGTCTGTCGTCAGATGGCTTGGCGGTTCGTCAGGATCAAAAAGGATTTCATGTCGCCACCGTAAGCAAGGCGGATTTGCTGGAACTGGTTAAAACCCGCTGTTGGGTCGAGGAACTTGCCCTTCGGGAATCGATTTCCCAAGGGGGCATGGAATGGGAAGAGCGCCTGGTTCTTGCCTTTCACCGCATGTCCCGTCTTCCCCGTTCCCTGAACGAGGATAAATATACCGAAAATCCTGAATGGGATCGGGCGCACCGGGAATATCACATGGTTCTATTGTCCGGCTGCGGGTCCCGCTGGTTGCTGGAATTTTGTGGCCAGCTCTACGATCAGGCGAACCGCTATCGCTATCTTGCCGTTATGGCCAGCTTCACCAAACGGAACGAACTGGACGAACACCGGGAAATCATGGAAGTAGCGATCGGGGGCGATGAAGCAAAGGCAATCAGCCTTCTTCGAAAGCACTATAACAGAACCGCCGAGGTCATCCTGAATTCCGATTCTGTCTTTCTCGAAGCATAAACTTTTATCCGTACCCGGTTATCTTCTCAGCCGACGGGCTTTGTTGCCTGGATATGGACGGCGGTCACCGGCGGAAACGGGCGGTGGCCGGATATGCGCACCTGTTCAAATCCCGCCTTCGAAATAAAATCATGCATCTCGCTTTCGCCGATTACGCCGCCAAGCGATGTGTTCCACGCCTGCGGGTCCGCCCGAAGATCGGCAGGCAAGTCGCCGTTCCGTACCAGATCGCAGGCGGCGAGGCGGCCCCCCGGGCGAAGAATGCGGGCGGCTTCGGAAAACGCGACTTGCTTGTCCAGAGCGAGGTTAAAGGATGCATTGGCGAGCACCAAGTCGATGCTGCCGTCGGCGAGGGGCAGCCGTTCCATGTCGCCGGCGAGGGGAAGAACCCGTCCCGCGCCGAGGCCGTCCGCCGACTGCCGCGCCAGTTCAAGCATTGCCGGCGTCAGGTCGAAGGCGATGACCCGTCCATCCGGGGCCAGGCGTTGGGCGATCAGGCAGGCATCCAGCCCGGCGCCCGAGCCCAGGTCTATGACGTCGCGGACGCCGGATAAATCAAGATCCCCGAAGGG
>JAOUPW010000143.1 GCA_029879665.1 Rhodospirillales bacterium
GAACCAAAGCGGGGATGTCATTCGTGTTCATGTCGGCTCCAGCGGAATCCATGTGGTGACAGTGGGCTACATGCTAACGCTTCGAAGCGTGCCGTCGCATTCGGATAGCCGGATGCTCGGAAATATTCTGATGAAACGTGAGGGGGTCTTGTTTCCGGAGTCTCTCGCTTGGTTTCCCCGCTTCGAAAACCGGGAGCAAACTTACGAAATTACCATCGATATTCCTGTTCCCGGCCGCGCCGTGGTTCCCGGCAGGCTGGTATCGGAGGACAGTTCGGAGGGGCGCTACCGGGTTACGTTTGCAAGCGAGGTTCCGGCCTATGGGATAGAACTGATGGCGGGGCCATATGTAATCCGTGAACGGATGCACAAGGGTATTCGCCTGCGTACTTATTTTGATTCTTCCATCCAGGACCTTGCAGAAGGATATCTGGATAAGACGGCGGATTACCTTGATCTCTACCAAAACTGGATCGGGGCGTATCCTTTCAGCGCCTTTCACATCGTATCAAGCCCCCTGCCGGTGGGCCTGGGGTTCCCCAACATGACTTATATTGGGACCAGGGTTCTACGTCTGCCGTTTATCCGGCATTCCTCGCTGGGTCACGAAGTGCTGCATTCCTGGTGGGGTAACGGTGTATATGTGGATTATGGGTCGGGTAATTGGGCGGAAGGGCTCACCACCTTTATGGCGGATTATACCTATGTCCTGAACCAAGGAGCCGAAAAGGGAAGGGCTATGCGTCTCAACTGGCTCAGGGATTACATGGCCCTGCCGCCCGAGCGTGACCGGCCCTTAAATAAATTCGTCGGCAAAAGTCACGATGCATCCCAGGTGGTTGGCTATAACAAGACGGCATTTTTTTTTCATATGTTGCGGAGCCAACTTGGAAAGGCGATCTTTGACAAAGGCATAAGAATCTTCTGGACCCGGCATAGGTTCAAATCCGCCGCCTGGGACGATTTTAGGAATGCCTTCGAGGATGCGTCGGGGCAAAAACTTCGCGTATTTTTCGATCAATGGCTGCATCGGACTGGAGCGCCACGCATTGGTCTTATTCGTGCTGAGGCAGAGAAGAAAAATGGTGGGTACCAGGTGTCTTTGTCGCTTTCCCAAACGGCTCCGGTCTACAATCTGAAAGTTCCAATCGAGATTTTGACGTCGGAGGGAACACAGCAGTTCGTCGTTTCCATGACTGATAAAATATCTCGGACAACATTTAATCTCATTGATCGTCCGCGGGCATTGGCCGTAGATCCTGATTATGATCTTTTTCGCAAGCTCGATCCTGCTGAAACGCCGCCGATCCTACGTGACGTAACCTTAGGAAAATCCGCCGTCCTTATCCTTGGCAAGAGTGAGCCGTTTCAAAAGGCGGCAATTATCCTGGCGGAACAGTTATTGGATGTTGCTCCGAGGTTTCTGGATGGTGGTGCCTTACCCGACGTTCCCCTGTTGATTGTAGGTATGAAGAAAGACGTTGATAAATATCTTCAGGCGGCTTCTATTTTACCTGAACCGGCCGTTCTGGCCGGGCAAGGAACCGCCAGGGTATGGACGGGTCGCAGAGGCAAAGGGCAGCCCTATTTGGTGATTTCCGCCGATGATGTTCGGGCCGTGAGCGACTTAAACCGCCCTTTGCCCCATTATCTTCGCCAGGGATTTTTGGTTTTTAGCGGATCAAAGGTCATTAAAAAGGGCGAATGGCCAGCCAAATCCGGTTCATTGAAGGTCCGATTCGACGAATATTGAAACTGGATGAGCCCCCTGTGGGGGCATTCCTATGGGCATGCATGGGGCTTATAGGCATGTGCCTAGGTTATTGGCGAAGGAACGGTCCCAGGAGCGTCCCAATGTTGACATATTGGCCCTTAAGACCCATCTTTTCTTTAGCGGATAAAGGATTGCTATCTATGAAGCGGCTTGTTTTTTTATTTGTCGGTTTGGGCGTTCTTCTGGTCCTGCCAGCGACGGTTTTCGCGGAAGGGGATGGGCGTATGAATGCTGTATCCTTCAGTCCGCTGCCTCGGGGCGTGGAAATCTCGGTTCGGCCTTTGGATAATTCGGATCAGAATATTGTTCTGCAAAAACAATTCGAACAGGTTTTGCAAGGCCGTGGTTACAAAATTTCGGAAAATGCATCCTTGATACTGACCTTCGAAGTCCTTGAGCAAGTCGGTCGGTGGTCATCGGCGGAGCGCCGTACTATTTTCGAGGTCGAAGGCCGGCAGTCCTCCAGTGGAAACGACGACACCCGGGCGCGCGTCAGTCTGTTTGACAGTAATCGGGGGGGCGTTTTTAATAAGGGAGAAGAAAAACGCTCCGGGGCAATCCCCAGCCAATCCCGGATGGATGTCAATATTGACGATCGGAATAACGGCAAGCGGCTATGGCAGGCCTGGATTACCGGCGATCATGGTCGGGGTGGGGCGCAAACGCTGACCAAGGCCATGGTTCAGGCAGTAGTCGATATTATGGGCCAAACCGTAAAAAGCAGGCCCATTTCCCTTCCTTAAACATGG
The DNA here is from genome assembly GCA_029879665.1 of Rhodospirillales bacterium. Classification (GTDB taxonomy): domain Bacteria; phylum Pseudomonadota; class Alphaproteobacteria; order Rhodospirillales; family JAOUPW01; genus JAOUPW01. The sequence continues at coordinate 2,524 of JAOUPW010000143.1, forward strand.
CTTTTCCATTTGCCGTTTTTTGGAATTCCGGGTACTAACCGTGGCACTGTGTGGACCGTCTCTTCGCTAGGTCCAGCCAACCCTGATTGCGAACGGTATTCATGAGCGATCCCGCTGATAAAGCCCTGTTGCCCGCAGGAATGAGTGATGTCCTGCCTCCCTACGCCGGATTTGAGGCAGATGCGCGCGAGCGTCTCATTTCGTCTTTTGTCGGGTATGGGTACGAACGTGTAAAACCGCCCCTGATCGAATTCGAGGAAAATCTTCTTACCGGTAGCGGCGTCGCTCTTTATGACCAGACTTTCCGCCTCATGGACCCGGTTTCGCAACGGATGATGGGGGTGCGCTCTGACATGACGTTGCAGGTCGCCAGGATTGCAACCACCCGTTTGAAAAATGCGCCTCGTCCCTTGCGCTTGGGCTATGCCGGGGAAGTTCTCCGGGTCAAGGGATCGCAGCTCAGGCCCGAACGTCAGTTCGGCCAGGTTGGGGCGGAATTGATCGGGACCGAATCCCCCACCGGGGATAAGGAAGTCATCCTTATGGCCGTGGAAGCTCTGGAACACCTGGGCGTTGAAGATTTATCCGTGGATTTGGGGCTGCCGACGTTGGTTCCCGCAGTGTGTCAGGTGCTGGGCCTGGATGAAGGTGTCATGTCTCGGCTGCGCTTGGCGTTGGATCGCAAAGACGATGCGGGTGTTTCCGCTCTTGCCGGACAATTAGGGGGGCGGGCTGAAAAAATATTGCTGGGCATGTTATCGGCGACAGGACAGGCGGAAGATGTGCTGGGGATATTGGACGGGCTTGATCTTCCGGCTGCGGCCCAGGCAGAACGGACATGTTTATCCGAGGTGGTGAAGGGGATAAGGGCGGGTGCGCCAAATCTGACTCTGACTGCGGACGCCGTAGAAAACAGAGGTTTTGAATACCATACCGGAGTGACGTTTACGATTTTTTCCTCTGCTGTCAGGGGGGAACTCGGACGGGGCGGCCGTTACCGTGCGGGAAATGGAGATGAGCAAGGTGAGCCTGCTACCGGATTGACCCTGTTCATGGATAGCGTCTTGCGCGCTCTTGCCGGCCCGGTTTCTCCCAAGAAAATTTTTATTCCCTCGGGTACGCCCGCTGATGCTGCGCGTACGTTGCGCGGCGAGGGTTGGATTACCATTGAAGGCATGAACTACGATGCTTCCCCTGAAAACGAAGCTCGTCGAATGAATTGCACCCATTTATTGATTGATGGGAAGCCGAGAGAGGTGTGACAAAATGGCCAATGTAGTTGTGGTCGGCTCCCAATGGGGAGATGAAGGCAAAGGGAAAATTGTCGATTGGTTGTCTGAACGCGCCGATGTTGTCGTGCGCTTTCAGGGTGGTCACAATGCGGGGCACACCCTTGTCATTGACGGCACGGTTTACAAATTAAGTATGCTGCCGTCTGGCGTCGTCCGGGGAGGAAAACTATCAATCATCGGAAACGGCGTTGTTCTTGATCCATGGGCGCTGTTGAACGAAATCAAAAACATCCGAGAGCAAGGAGTTGAAATCTCTCCGGAGAATCTCGGCATTGCGGATAATGCTCCATTGATTCTACCGCTTCATGGAAATCTTGACCGCGCACGCGAAGAAGCCCTTGGAAAGGCTAAAATCGGGACTACCGGCCGGGGGATTGGGCCAGCCTATGAAGATAAGGTTGCCAGACGGGCGATTAGGGCCGGTGATTTGGCGGATCTTGAGATTCTTGCGGATAAAATAGAAAAGACGTTGTTTCACCACAATGCGTTGTTGAGAGGCATGGGGATGCCTGAAATTGACGGCGAGGATCTGCTCTCTCAATTAAAGGAACTGGCTCCAAAAATTCTTCCCTATGTTGGGCCTGTCTGGAAGATTCTGAATGAAGCTCGGCGCGAGGGAAAGCGGATCCTGTTCGAAGGGGCGCAGGGAACCATGCTTGATATTGATCATGGCACTTATCCTTTTGTGACATCTTCAAACGTCGTTGCAGGCCAAGCGGCAGCCGGATCCGGGCAGGGCCCGGGCGCCATCGATTATGTGCTTGGCATCACCAAAGCCTACACCACAAGGGTCGGAAGTGGGCCGTTCCCGACGGAACTTACCGATGACGTCGGTAAGGGGCTCGGCGAAAGGGGGCGCGAATTCGGAACCGTTACCGGACGTGCCCGCCGCTGCGGATGGTTCGATGCCGTATTGGTTCATCAGGCCGTTATCGTAAATGGAATCACCGGAATTGCTTTGACCAAGCTGGACGTTCTTGATGGCATGGATGAATTGAAGGTTTGTGTTGGGTATCAGATCGACGGGAAAAAATTCGATCACCTGCCCGCTTCATCGGTTCAACAAATGCAAGTCGAGCCCATCTATGAGGTTATGGAAGGGTGGTCGGAAAGCACAAAAGGAGCGCGATCCTGGGCTGATCTGCCGGCGACTGCGGTGAAATATATCCGCCGGATCGAAGAGCTGATCAGAGCGCCGGTTTCGCTTCTTTCCACCAGCCCTGAACGCGAGGACACCATCTTGGTCCAGGATCCTTTCGCCGATTAACTGCGATTAATCTCTAAACTTCCGGGAGTTTATAGTTTTTCAACTGTTTTGTGCCTACCTGATAGGCCTAACTTGCGGGAAATCTGGCTCCCGCCGAGGCTATGCCATTTGTGAGTACATGACCTAGTCTTGGCTTTCGGAAAATAGGATATGGCGGAAGAACTGCTCGAAGAACTCGAACCGGAAGAGCCAAATGTCGGAAAAGCGCCTCAAGCTTCTTCCGAATCAATGGTAGTGCTTCGCGATCGTTATCGGATCAATCCCTTATCTCCCATTCCGGATCTGGATTCACCGTCCGCGAAAGCCTATGCCGTGGAAGATAGCTCCGGCGAGGGGTATGGTCGCGTCTTTGCATTAATATGCCAGCCGGAAATTCCCTGCCGTACAGATGTAATGTCGATTCTCAAGGGCGAAAATATTCCTCACTTGCTGCCGCTGATAGATTGGGGGGCAGTAGATTGGCCGTTGCTTGGACAAAAATGCATGGCAGTCATTTATCAGCAACCTCTTGGAGGAAGGTTGGCGGAACAATTTGATTCAAGCCATGTCAAGATCAGTGAATATGATTTGAAGCGGCGAGTAATCGAGCCCATGTACGCCATGTTTAAAGGGCTATCAAATTTAAATATAAACCACAGGGAAATCAGACCGAATAATTTATTCTTTTTAGACAAAGACCGCACTGAATTGGTGATGGGCGAATGCGTTACGTGCCCTCCTGGTTATAACCAACCCGTTGTTTTTGAGACAATTGAAAGAGGGATGTCTTCGCCGGCAGGCAGGGGAGAAGGTGGAGCGGTCGATGACCTTTATGCCTTAGGCGTTAGTTTAGTCTTTCATTTGCTTGGCTATAATCCCTTAGCGGATATGACGGACAACGATCTGATCGTTTCCAAGATCGAACAGGGAACCTATGCCACGCT
>JAOUPW010000144.1 GCA_029879665.1 Rhodospirillales bacterium
ACGGCTTCGGTTGCCAATTCACCTCGGCCGTCAAACTTAAACCGGGAAGCTGGGATTGGCTGACCGCCGATTTCGCCGCGCCGGCGTCAAGTGCGGCGGAAGAGCGCGATCGGATCAAGGCCTACATCGCCCGCATGGAAATCATCGCCGGGCTTCAGGCCGGCACCCTTTGGGACAAGGCGGGAACCTCCTTGTTCGAATCCGGCGAAGGCCAACTCGACTGCGAGGACGAAACCGTCAACACCACTACCTATCTAAAGCTGTTGGACCGGGAAGGGCTGCTCGTCTTTCATGGCGTCGGCGCCCCCGTCGGGCGCGGCTTCGGCGCCGGCGGCTGGCCGCACATGACGGCGGCCATCCGGGATCGCGAAAGCGGAATTCTCTACGCCGTCGATTCCTGGTTTTTCGACAACGGCGAAGCGCCCTTCCTTACCCCCATCGAACGCTGGCTGGCGGGAAAAGGCCCGGAACGAACTTAGAGATATTCTAATTCCGCCGAACCCTTTCCGGTTTTATTCAGCCTCTTTCAATCTTTCATAAACCACCCGATGGGCCGACATGGACCCAAGGCCATGGGCGGGATAAAATCGGCGCCATGGATAGCAGCATGCCGGCATCGCCGGAGAAACTGATCCGCGAAGCGGTGGAAAGGGGAAACGTTCTCGGCGTCTGCCCCCATGATTGTCCGGACAGTTGCAGTGTGCTGGCCCAGGTGGAGGGCGGTCGTGTGCTCCGGGTCGACGGCAATCCCGATCATCCGGTCACTCGGGGAACTATCTGCCGCAAATACAGGGAATTTCCATCGCGCCTTTATGACGGCGCGCGGCTGTGTTCGCCACTGAAACGCCGGGGCGCCAAAGGCAGCGGCGACTTCGAAGAAATTTCGTGGGAACAAGCGCTGGCCGTCATCGGCGATCGCTGGCGGAAAATTATCGCCGACGATGGAGCGCATGCCATTCTTCCGTTCATGGGTTCCGGTACCGAAGGTCTGGTGCATGGGCATCTAGCGCCGAAACGGTTTTTCAACCGCCTCGGAACCCTGCAATTGGTCCGCACCATCTGCACCAAGGCCGGCCGTGAAGGCTACCGGATCACCATGGGAACGTCTTTAGGCGCAGATCCGACGCGGATCGCAGAAGCCGAGCTGGTCGTCGATTGGGGCGTCAACACGGCGGCCACCAATATGCATCAGCAGACGTATCTGAAGGCCGCCCGGCGAAACGGCGCCAAATACGCGGTGGTCAATCCGCTCGCCGTCACCGGTGCCGAACGGGCCGAATTTTTCCTCCGGCCCCGGCCGGGAACCGATGGGGCGCTGGCGCTTTCCATGATGCGGGTTATCGCCGAAGAAGACCTGCATGACGGGGAGTTTATGTCCCGTCACACTCTGGGCGGCGATGAGTTTATGGAACGCCTGCGCGACTATCCGCCGGAACGGGGCGAAGCCATCACCGGTGTCGCGGCGGACGACATTCGGTCTTTCGCCCGCGCCTATGCGGAAAGTGCGCCGTCTTTCATTTATGTCGGCCCCGGCTGCCAGCGTCATTCCAACGGCGGCATGACGCTTCGCACTTTGGCCTGTCTGCCGGCGCTGACCGGCGCCTGGCGCCATCCGGCGGGCGGACTCTACTTTCCGACCAGCACCTGCTTTCCCGCCGATTTCGAATCCCTGGAAGGCGGCGAACTGCGGCCCAACCCGGCTGCCGGCTACAACATGATTCATCTGGGCCGCATGCTGGAAGGCGAGGGCATCAAGAGCCTTTATGTGCTCAACGGCAATCCCGCTTCGGTACTTTACGATCAGAACCGGTTACGAAAAGGGCTTGTGCGCGACGATCTGTTCACCGTGGTGCACGAACGCTTCCTCACCGACACCGCGCGCTTCGCCGATATCGTGTTACCGGCGACGACCCAGTTCGAGCAGAACGACATCCACTTTTCCTATTATCACCCGAGCCTGCTGCTCAATCGCCAGGCGGTGCGCCCGCCGGTGGGCTGCCGTTCCAATCTGGATACCTTTCGGGCGCTGGCGGTTGAAATGGGTTTTGCCGACGATTGTTTCGGCGATGACGAGGAAGCGGTGATCGGACAGGTTCTGGGTCTCGAAGCGCCGGCGGTGCGGGGCGTGGACCGAGAAATGCTCGACCGCGAGGGCTGGTCGCCGGCCGGCGTCGATCCGGCGCAGGCGGCGTTTGTCCGGCATCGGTACCCGACGCCGTCGGGCAGAATCGAACTGCGCTCGGAGCGGGAAGCCGCCCTCGGCCGCGATCCGCTGCCCGGCTATGTCCCGCCGAAGGAAAGCCGCGACGGTTCACCCGACCTGTTCCAACAATATCCCTTGCAGTTCATCACGCCTTCCGCCCATTCCATCCACAATTCCAACTACGGGGAGCGGGAAGGCTTCCGCGAAGACGAGCGTGAACCCCGGCTGCTCATTCATCCCGGCGACGCGCGCCGGCGCGGGATCGGCGAGGGCCAACCTGTCCGGGTTCATAACCGCCGCGGTGAATGCCGCCTGCTGGCGCAAGTGACGGAAGACGTGCGTCCGGGCGTGGTTGCCGCCCGGGGACAATGGTGGGACTGGCGTTACGTCGATGGCGCCAACGCCAACTTCACGACCCCGGACTTTCCCGCCGACCTGGGCGGCGGCTCGGCTTTCAATTCCAATCTGGTCGAAGTCACGGCGATTCCGCCGGAGGAGCTGCCATGACTTCGCGGCGCCATCCCGCAGAACGCCTGGTGCATCGGGGCATCGGCCATGTGGAGTTTTACGATCTCCCTCCTGCCGAAGTCGAGGACATGGCGCCGCTGCTCGAACGTTTCGTTGCCGAGGGCCGTGCCGGGTTCAGCTTTCATACTCCCATCGCCCGGGGACCGGACTTTCCCTATTCTCCCATCGCCTGTTTTTTTCTTAGTGAAAACGAAACCAAGCGCGAGCTTTCCTTCGCCCAGGTGGAACGGACGCTGCAGGCGGCCCGGCGCTGGGGCGCCGGCCATGTGGTTACCCACCTCACCTACGGTCCCGGCGACACCAAGGATGCGGATGCGGCGCGAAAACTTGCCGCCGCCGCCTGCCGCCGGTTTGCCGAACTGAGCCGCGAAACGGAAATTCCGCTGGATATCGAATTCGCAGCCTATACGGAGTCCTTTCACCGGCCTGATGACTTTCTTGACGTGATTGCGCCCCATTCGGAACTGGGCATTTGCATCGATGTCGGCCACGCCGGCCTCGGCGCATTGATCCGGAACCGGGACGTGGCCGCGGATGTGGAAACTCTGGCGTCGAAGGCCCGTTCGCTGCATCTCTGGAATACCCTCGGCCTGGAACATACGAAAAAATTTCATCACTCGGCGCTGCATCCCAGTCAGAGCCCGGCGGATGGATGGCTCGACGTGCCCCGGTTGACCGAAACGGTGTTGCGGATTTCCCCGCAAGTGAAAATCATTTTCGAATATCCGGTCGACCGGATGACGCCTGAAATTCAGGAAGGTTACGATTGGATTTCGGCAATCGCCGTAAAGACACAAAAATAAATATTTACCTCGATTAATTGTCTGTGCGTTTGTTATAAACGTGATCACAGTAACGAATGCTTCGTTTTATAATTGGAATAAAGTAAAATGAAAGAATTCAGAGTACTTCTTATCAATTGCAATACTATGCTCGATACCCTGGTGACCGCCGGCATTGGAATCCTGTCGGCGTGCCTGAAGAACGTAGGCTGCGACGTCCAGCTTTACGACACCACCTTTTACCGTACCGCCGAGATTACCGGCGATCAGGCCCGCGCCGCCGCCCTGCAGGTGAAGAAAACGGATTTCGCCGACCTGGGCATCGAACCCAACGAAGGCGATGTGGTCGAAGACTTCGTCAAGATGGTTGAAAGCTACAAGCCGCATCTGATCGGCCTGTCCTCGATCGAGGTCACCCATCCCCTTGGCGTCCGGCTTTTGGAAGCGGTCAAGGAATCCGGTATTCCGACGGTGGTCGGCGGCCCCTACGCCACCTTCGCGCCGGAAATCGTCATTCGCTCGCCCGGCGTCGACATGGTCTGCGTCGGCGAAGGGGAACAGGCCCTGGTGGAATTGTGCCAGGGTTTGCGAGACGGCGCCGATATCAGCAGAATCGGAAATCTGTGGGTCAAGCAAGACGGCAAGGTGCAAAAGAACCCGGTGCGCCCGCCCATCGACCTGACGGCGTTGCCGCGCCAGGACTGGAGCGTTTACGACAAGCGCCGATTTTGGAAACCTATGGGCGGAAATATTTCGGTGACCGGCACCTTCGAAATGAATCGGGGCTGCCCTTATACCTGCACCTTCTGCATCAATTCCGGATTCCATGAATTGTACGGCGACCTTGGCGGTTATTACCGCGAACAGGACGTCGAAAGCATGGTCGACGAAATGGCCGAGAAAAAAGAACGCTACAACCTGTCGTACGTTTACCTGGTGGCGGAAAGTTTCCTGACCACGTCGCGCACACGCATCCAGACCTTCGGCCGCCTCTACCGGGAAAAAGTGGGGCTGCCGTTCTGGGTCGAGGCCAGGCCGGAATCCATTACCGAGGAAAAAGTTGACCTGTTGAACGAAATCGGCTGCGAAGGTATCAGCGTCGGCGTTGAAAGCGGAAATTTCGAGTTGCGCAAGAACGTACTGGGACGCAACGTCCCCGACCGCACCATCCTCAAGGCCTTCGAGTTGCTGCGCAAAACAGGCATCCGGGTCAGCGCCAACAACATCATCGGCTTTCCCACCGAAACCCGCGAGATGATCTTCGATACCATCCGGCTCGACCGGGAACTGGACCCGCACGGGGTGATGGTAAGTTTCTTCAGTCCCTACAAGGGCGCGACCTTGAGGGACATGTGCCAGAATCTGGGCTATGTCGAAGACGACGAAATCGCCATGGACTACCGCCTCGGGCCGTCCATGGATATGCCGCAGATGAGCGCCAAGGAACTGGTCGGCATTCACCGCGCCTTTCCCCTTTACGTGAAATTTCCCGAACAGGAATGGAAAGATATCGAACGGGCAGAACACGACACGCCGGAAGGGAACGCCATCTATAAGGAATATTCCGAACGCTACGTTCAGGAGTTTATGAGCTGACGCAAATTGGTTTCCTCGGTCTTGGCACCATGGGGCGCGAAATGGCGGCCCGGTTGTTGGCTGCCGGTCATTCTGTTTCCGTCTATAACCGCACCGCCGAACGGGCCGGTCCGCTTGCCGGGCAGGGCGCGCGCGTGTGCGCCACACCGGCCGACGCCGCCGCAGGTGCGGAGATCGTCATCTCCATGGTCGCCGACGATCAAGCCTCGAAAGGCGTGTGGCTTGGTTCCGAAGGCGCACTCTCGGGTGCCCCGGCGGGTGCGGTGCTGGTTGAAAGTTCGACCCTCAGCCGTGCCTGGGTCGGCGAACTTGCCGGCGCGGCGACGGCGGCGGGGCGGCGGTTTCTCGATTGTCCGGTTACCGGCGGCCCCGACGGAGCCGCCGCCGGAACCCTGACCCTGCTCGTGGGCGGCGGCGAAGACGTGATCGCCGAGGTTTGGCCGGTGTTGTCGGCCTATGCCAATCGCGTCGTCCGGTTCGGCGACATCGGCGCCGGCACCGCCTACAAGGTGATGGTCAACCTGATGGGCGCGGTCCAGGGCGCCGCCCTGGCCGAAGGCCTGGCGCTGGCGGAAACCGCCGGGCTTGATCTTGAAAAGGTGAAGGAGGCGCTGAGCAGCGGCGCCGTCGCCAGCCCCCACGTCAAGTATTTGACGGAACGCATGATCGAGGGCGATCACCAGGACGTCTATTTCGCCCTGCGCTGGCGTTGGAAGGATGCCGAATACGGGCTCCGGCTGGCGGATGAGTTGGAGCAGGGGATGGAAACGTCGCGCGCCGCCTTTGCGCTTTACGCCCGGGCGTTGGAAAAAATCCCGGGCGAAGAGAACGAAAGCGCCATTATCGAGGTGCTGCGGCGCGGGGGGGAAGACAAGCCC